>WQUF01000029.1 GCA_009785875.1 Oscillospiraceae bacterium
TAATTTATTCTGACAATATTTATTTTGCAAAAGCAGCTTTGAACATAGGTAAAGATGTTTTAACTAAAGAGCTATTGAATATTGGTTTTAACGAAGATATTCCTTTTGATTTTCCAATGAATATTTCGACTTTTTCTAATTCTGGAAAATTTAACAGCGAAATTCAGCTTGCAGATAGTGGCTATGGTCAAGGGCAAATACTAGTAAATCCTCTCCATATGGCGATGATATATTCAGCTTTTTTAAATGATGGCAATATGATTAAACCATACATTCTATATAAAGATAATGCCTCCCCTGAAATGTGGAAAAAGAATGCCTTTACTAAGGAAACTTCAGATATTATACTTTCAGATTTAATTCAAGTTCTAGAGCAAGGGATTAGTGATGCTAAAATCGATGGTCTTACTCTTGCAGGAAAAACAGGTACTTTTGAATTAAAAAAATCAAAGGATGATACCAATGGTACTGAGATAGGATGGTTTTGTTTATTCAATGGTGATAAAAACAGTGGAGGGGATCTTTTAATAATTAGCATGGTTGAAGATGTAAAAGATAGAGGCGGAAGCTCTTATTTAGTACCTAAGCTCAAAAAGATTTTTAAATAAATAGGACTGTTGCATAATGAATAAATATGTGCTAAGCGCACATATTTATTCATTATGAACATTATTTATTGATTTAAAATGGATATCCACAAAACTTATAATACTATAGATATCTTAATTTTGTTTTATTGTTTTTCTAAAAGAACAGAGTTCTCAAAAATACAGTTCAAATGACTGTTTATACACCTTAGTGTATAAACAGTCATTTTGCAACAGCCTCTACATATTTTCTTCTTGTTTCTTCATAGTATTTATAAGTTCTTCTATTTTAGAACCGCATCTTTTTCCTTTGCATCCGCCATTTCCTGAATTTGATTCTTTCCAAACTTTTTCTACTGTATCAGCTCCATTTAAAATGGCTTTTTTTATTGTTGCTCTTGAAATGCCTTTACATAAACATATTTTTGTCAATTTATCCATTAATTCATTAGATATTTCCGTCATAATATCTCCCTATAAACATATGAATAAGTAACAGATAATTTATATTCCTTAGAGGAATACTTTAATTATACAAAATTAAAATATATAAATCAAGAAAATTAAAATACTTTTCATAGTTATGGAAATAATAACTCTTGGTAAAAACAATTTAAGGAGCATAAAAATATGGAGATTAAAAGATTTTTAAAAACACTGTTAATATTTTTAGTTTTAATGGTAAACTCAGTTGAAGCTAAAGATGGATATAGTGTACAAGATGTTTATATTAAAGATGATAAAAAGATTTGTTTTTTAACATTTGATGATGGACCTAGCAATAGGACAAATGATATATTAGATATTTTAAATGAAAAAGGTATTAAAGCAACTTTTTTTGTACTTGGAGTTGAGGTTATAAATCATCCGGATATTTTGACGAGGATTTATAATGAAGGACATTCTATAGGCAATCATACTTATTCTCATGCAGAAAATTATACTCCTGAAAAATTCATAAATGATTTAGAGAAGAATAAAAATTTAATTAACGATATTTTAAAGACAGATATTGGCTTAAATTTAATAAGGTTTCCGTATGGGAGCAATTCTGTGCTATATAAAGATAAAAAAGCATATTTAGATAAGCTCAGGGAGTATAATTTAAGGGCAATAGATTGGAATGTGGATTCTAGAGACAGCATTGATAAAAATCCTAGTCAATCTTTTATAATGAATAAAATCATAGAACAGAGCAGGAATAAGACCAAGGTAGTGCTTTTAATGCATGATTCGACCACAAGAAGAAGTACAGTAAAAGTTTTGCCGTCAGTAATCGAATATTTCCAAAATAATGGATTTGTATTTGAAAAATTAGCATCTTGTCAAAATTGATAATAAAAAGTTTTTTTAATATTCATTTTTTTCTCACTAATAATTCACATTTCGTATGTATAATATAAGTATAGGAAATAATTTTAAATGATTTTGAAAGGATGAGTTTCCTTTGAAAAAAGCTATGGGAAGTTTGCTATTATGAGTACAAGGATAAAGAAGAGTGAATTAGAACATGATTTATTTATCAAAATAAACTCTTTGATCAGTAAGATCGATTACAATATTTTTAAGTTGAAATCTCTTTCAAACATTGAGAAAAAACTATTTAATAAGATTAAGATGGCAATGGGATTAAAGATAAAATCAAAGGAATCCCTTACAATACAGCAGATGGAGAGTTATCGGGAATACATAATGGCTTGTACGAATAAAAAACTAGATGTAGAAGCCAATATGAATAGTGTGAGCCTTTTTGATGAACTCTCAAGCCTAAAGGTAGAGCTTTTTAAAGATAAGACTAATTATAAAAAAATTTATTGGAACTTCATGAAAATTAATAAGTTGCATGAAAGGCTAATCAAAATGGTAAGCGATATTATTTTTAAAGGAAATAATGTAATTGCAGTTCTTGCATAATAAAAGCGGAGATGATTTTCCGCTTTTAATTATTTTTTATATATAAAAATGTATTTTTCCCTATAATATCAACTATAGTAGAAACATGGGGGGTTATACCATACTTTGAAAGTAATATAGTACCAACATTGCGTGCTGTATCATTTGGGCTTGCTATTGGAAAATTCGATGCCATAAATTGCACTGGTTTTTTTACAGTCGCCATCATGT
>WQUF01000030.1 GCA_009785875.1 Oscillospiraceae bacterium
AGCGAAGAATACATTAAAATTGCTGAATCCCAAGGAGAGATGGATTATGAATGATTTAAAGAGATTGTTTCCTTATATTAAATTGTATAGGATGACTTTAGCGATAATAGTTCTATTTTCATTCATAAGCACTATACTATTGATGATAGCTCCAACATTTATTGGCAATGCTATCGATTTTTCCATATCGAAAGGGAATGTGGATTTTAACAGCATAATTCACTTGATTATGCAGCTCTTAGTGCTCTATGTTTTAAGTTATATTTTTTCCTATATCTCCTTTTTTTTCACATCAAAGGTAGCAAACAGCATGACTAACTCTTTAAGGAAAGATTGCTTTTTAAAACTTCAAGAGATTAAAGTAAATTATTATGATGCAAATTCCTACGGAAATATAATGAGCAAGCTTACAAACGATATAGAAATAGTGGGAGACGGGCTTTTTCAGATACTAAACCAGATGTTTAATGGAATCATAATAATATTTTCTACGCTTTTTTTTATGTTCAGGTTAAATGTTGTGATCACTTTTGTGGTGCTCTTAATCACTCCAATTTCATTTTTAATCTCCTCCTTTATAGTTAGGCATTCGTCTAAGTACTTCAGAGAAAATGCTAATACTTTAGGGGAATTAAATGGATTCGTGGAGGAGATGATAGGGGGAGAAAAGGTGATAAAAGCATTTAATTATGAAGAGACTTCCTTTAATAAATTTAAAGAGATCAACGATAGATTATACGTATGTGGGCAGAAATCTCAATTTTTTTCCTCACTCACTAATCCATCCACCAGATTTATAAATAATATTTCATATATAATCGTGGGCGTGGTGGCAGGTCTTTTAAGAGCTATGTCCATTGGAAATATATCCGCTTTTTTAACTTATGCTGTATCTTTTGCAAGACCTATAAATGATATCACTTCCATTACAGTGAATCTTCAATCTGCTTTTGCTTCTTTGAAAAGGGTAATAGGACTATTAGATGAGGATGATTTAGAGACGGAAGGTGAAGAATTAAAAGGCGAATTAGCTGTGAATGCTGGAAATGTTGAGTTTAAAAATGTGAATTTTTCTTACGATAAAGATAAAGAGCTGATAAAGGATTTAAACTTTAAGGCTTCATCTGGTGAAAAGATCGCAATAGTAGGACCAACAGGTGCAGGGAAGACTACACTTGTAAACTTGCTCATGAGGTTTTATGATCCTGATAGTGGGGAGATAGATATAGATTCAAAGAATATCGATGATTTTAAGAGAGATGGTGTGAGGAGATCTTTTGGGATGGTCCTTCAAGACACCTGGCTTTTTTCTGGAACTATAAAGGAAAATATAGCATATGGTAAAGAAGGAGCTACTTTAGATGAAATCGTGTCTATCGCAAAATTTGCCTATGCAGATGATTTTATAAAGAGGCTTCAAAATGGATACGATACATTTATAACTGAAGATGGAGAAGATCTATCCCAAGGTGAGAGGCAGCTTTTAACCATTGCAAGGGCGATGATTTCAAACCCTCCAATGCTTATTTTAGATGAAGCAACCAGTTCAATCGATACATTGACAGAAAAGTATGTCCAAAGTGCTTTTTTGTCTATGATGAAAGGAAGAACCAGCTTTATCATAGCCCATAGGCTTTCAACTATTAGAGATGCAAATTTAATATTGTTTATAAAGGATGGAAAGATTGTGGAACAGGGGAATCACGATGAGCTCATTTTAAAAAGAGGCTTTTATTATAATTTGCTTAATTCTTCTAAATAATATTTTATAAATATATGGATAATATATTTATAAAATGTGTATAATATAAATATAAAATATTGATAAGGAGATGCTAAAATGCCTGAAATTAGATCTAGTTCAGATCTTCGCAATAATTATAACGAAATATCCGAATTTTGTCATGAGTACAGAGAACCTGTTTTTCTTACAAAAAATGGTCAAGGTGATTTAGCTGTTATGAGCATTGAAGCCTATGAGATGCTTATAGGAAGGCAGGAATTGTACAATTTACTGGAACAGGGATATGATGATGTTAAAAATGGGCGTGTAATTTCTGCAGAAGTAGCCTTTAAGGAAGTTGAGACTATACTGAATGAGTAAATATTTTGTCAATATAACCAATACTGCTAAAGATGATCTAAAAGATATTGCCAGATATATTAAGAACGAGCTAAAAGAACCTGATGTTGCAATAAACCTCATTCAAAAAATCAAGAAAGCTATATATTCTCTGGACAATAAACCTTATAGGAATGCCCTTGTACGTGATAAAGATCTTGTCCGGTTTGGTTATCGTTTCTTAGTTGTTGGTAATTATATTGTGTTTTATATCATTTTGGAAGAAGAACAAATCGTTGATATTGTGAGAGTCATTTATGCAAGGAGAAACTGGGAAAAAATATTGTAAAGAATAATTTTGAAGAAGAAAGGTAAGTATTAATGGAATACATCCTCATAAGGTTAAATAGAACGACTTTATCCATACAAATAAGTAAAGAGGCTGAGGTACTGGTGAAAGCACCACCATTTTTATCTAATCATTTTATAGATGATTTTGTAAATTCAAAGAAAAATTGGATAATAAAAAAACAGAGTATGATAAAAAACTTTAACGATAAAAAATCGAAGTTTTCTTTAAATTACGGCGATAAAGTTCTCTTTAGAGGAAAAGAATATACCATTAGATGTGATTTTAAAAATAAGATTT
>WQUF01000031.1 GCA_009785875.1 Oscillospiraceae bacterium
ATCGAAAAGATGGAACCATATATGACAACAATATCAATAACTGTTTGTAGTTTACTATTGGATACATTTTTAAAGCATTTGCTCTCGTTCAAAGAAAAATGTGCAAAGGTTCGAGCCAGTGTATTTTCAGGAAGATTTAATAATGTCTTTAAAACTAAATTTAACATGGCACAAATAGGATATTATCTCGAAGCCGGAAAATTAAGTGAAGTTACTATAAATAAACTCTTAGCAATAAGCATAAAGAAAATGGAAGCAATTAAATAAAAATCATTCGACATGGTTATAACAAGTTATCGAAAAATTTAAATAAAACTAAAGAAAATAAAAAACAAAAGAAGTGGATTGTTTGCTGTACAAAAAATAAACTTTACGTACATAAAAGCTTAACATTGATAAAAATGTATGGTTTTTTTAGTGAATATTATCCAAAGGTTTTTCTGATTTTTAGTAACATTTTAAGTATTGCTTTGGCTCTAAATTTAATATTTTAGAGCCAAAGCAGTATTTAAAAAATTGTTATAATGATAATCTATTTTTAATCTCAACAATCCTCATATTTAAAACTGGATGAACCTCATAAGGAGCTATTTCGCATAAAGGATCCAGCACAAATAGCCTCTCTTCCATCCTTGGATGAGGCACAACTAAATCCTCATCGTTTATTATATAATCGTTGAACATGATTAAATCTAAATCCATTGTCCTTGGGCCCCACTTAATCAATCGCTCTCTTTTTAGTTCAAGCTCAATGCTTAAAAGTTTTTCAAGTAGTTCATGAGGCTCGAGGATTGTCTCTACCTTGCAGACTCCATTTAAAAAGTCATCTTGATTTAAGTATCCTACAGGTTTTGTGGTTATAAAGCTGGATACTTTTTTAATTATAGTGCAATCATCTTCTATTTTTTTTAGCGCAAGGTTTAAATTATTCTCTTTGTCACCCATATTTGAACCTAAAGCAATATATGCTTTATTTTTTCTTCTAAACGTTGAAATAGACGCATAATCTAAAGAGAGACCAATTGGAGCCCATGGCTTTTTTATCTCTACCTTAACGGATTTTGCTCTTTCATATTTTATGAGTATTAATTTGCATAATTCATCTGCAGATTTTTCTAACAGATTGTATTTATTAGATTTAAATTTCTCATAGACGAAATTGCTGACCTCTCCATAATTAATGGTTTCCCGGATTGAATCATCTTTAATGCAATCTTTAAAGCTTGTATCAATTTCCACTGAGATTAAGAATTTTTGACCGAGTTTTTTTTCTTCTTCATAGACTCCAACATTTCCATAAACTTCTAAATCTTTTATCATTATTTTATCCATATGACACCTCACTTTATAGCTTCGTATACTTTAATAGCTTGTTTATGTTCTAAAACATCGTGGACTCTAACCATACAGCATCCTTTCATTATACCGATTATGGATGATGCAACAGATCCAATTGTTCTATCTGAAGCTTTATCTATATTTAAAAGCTTGCCTAAAAATCTTTTTCTAGATGTCCCTAAAATCACTGGATAGCCAAGTTCACAAAAGCTTTGCAGATTTTTCAGGACTATAATATTTTCATCAAAGTCTTTAGCAAAGCCAATGCCAGGATCAATCATTACTTTATCTCTTGATATACCTGCATCAATTGCTATTTGAATGCTCCCCTTTAAATCATTAAGGCAATCTTTTATAAAATCATTATAATTTCTGTTTTCCCTGTTGTGCATTAAACAGCATGGAACATCATACTTCTTTACTATATGAGCCATATTTTTATCTTTTTTAAATCCCCAGACATCATTAACGAAGCAAGCTCCTGATTTTATAGCCTCTTCAGCAACATCATGTTTATAGGTATCAACAGAGATTGGAATATCTATTTCTCTTTTTAATTTTTCAATGACTTTTATTATTCTTTCCATCTCTTCTTCAGATGATATAGGTACATTCTCTGGTCTAGTGGATTCACCACCTATATCCAGGATATCTGCCCCATGGTGAAAAAGCTTTATTCCATGTTCTACTGCCTTATCAAAACCAACGAATTTTCCACCATCAGAAAAGGAATCAGGAGTTACATTTAAAATTCCCATGATATACTTTCTTTTAAAATCGAAGTCTCTATTTCCAATTCTCATTTTATCCATTGATAAGTTTCAATGCTTCCTCCCTTTGAATTTTATCTTCCTTTAAAATTCCTAAAGCTGCAAGTGTAGTTGTTTTAGCATAGCACTTTTGTACTCCTCTCATGCTCATGCAAAGATGGATAGCCTCTATTTGTACTATTACTCCTTTAGCATTTAATCCTGAATATAAATCCTTTGCAATATCATTTGTAAGCTTTTCCTGGAGCTGAAGTCTTCTTGCATGAACTTCGCATAGTCTCACAAGCTTGCTTAGACCAACTACTCTTTTATTTGGAATATATGCTATGTGTATTTTGCCGAAAAAAGGCAACATATGATGCTCACACATAGAATAGAATTCTATATCTTTTTCAATAACGATATTATCATTATCTATGGAAAATGTTGTTCCTAAAACATCTTTCCCTTTCATTTTCATTCCAACAAAAATCTCTTCATACATTTTAGATATTCTTTTAGGTGTATCTATTAATCCTTCTCTGTTTGGATCTTCGCCAATTGCTTCTAAAATCATTAAAATTGCTTTTTCTATTTTGTCCTTATCTAAACTCATAGTATATTTCACCTTTCTTAAGAGATAAAGTTTTTATAAATCATAACAATTATAACAGATTTATAAAAAGAAGATCTAAAAACACTGGAACTTTCTTAAAATTAGTTTTAGTATTATATTGTTGTGAAAAAATATTCAAGGAGTTTTGTTTCGTATATGGAAGATAAATACATTAAAAACAGATGGATACTGCTCTTTGTAGTGGTGATGGCTCCTTTAATGGCTACTATTGATAGCAGCATTGTAAATGTGGCTTTGCCTACAATGGCAGGTAACCTTAAAGTTGATATAGAAGCAATTACCTGGGTTGTTACTATATATTTAATCGTAATTTCATCGATTGTATTAATTTTTGGAAGAATTGGAGATATGATCAGCAAATCCATAGTGTTTAATATTGGATTTATTATTTTTTCAATTGGTTCACTTTTATGTGGGTTATCTCATAGTTTTTCTTTTTTAATTTTTTCGAGGATTATTCAAGGCATAGGTGCTGCAGCTACAATGGCATCAAATCAAGGTATAATTGTTCAAATATTTCCACAAAATGAAAGAGGAAGGGCTCTGGGTATAAATGCAACTTTTGTTGCTTTTGGTACGTTAATAGGTCCTCCTCTGGGAGGCATGATTTTATCTGTTACAAGCTGGGAATATATCTTTTTAATAAATGTTCCAATTGGAATTATCGCTTCAATACTTACATTTAAATTGATGCCAAGATTCAAAAATACTAAAAGTGAAAAGATGGATATCAAGGGATCAATTCTCTTTCCTGTTGCAATTATGCTGCTATTTTACTCTCTTAGTATGTTGGAACAGCTTGGGTCAAATCTAATTATAATTTTGCTTGGCATATCAATATCAGTTTTATTAATTATAGTCTTTGTGCTAATAGAAAGGAAAATTGCAAAACCTCTTTTGGATGTGAATATTTTTAAAAATTCCCTGTATTCCCTGAGTGTTTTTTGCTCATTTCTTTCATATGTTGCTTTAAGTTGTATTAATATAATTCAACCTTTTTACCTTCAAGATGTTTTGAAGTTATCTGCAGGTAAGACAGGCATTTTCATGATGATTTATCCTTTAGTATTAGCTATTGCAGCTCCTTTAAGTGGGTATCTATCTGATAAAATAGGTTCGGAATTTTTAACATTTCTAGGGTTATGTTTAACTGCAGCTGGACTTTTATTCATGTCTTTCTTAAAGGAAAATTCAAGTTTATATATAGTCGCAATATTTATATCTTTTCTTGGAATTGGCAATGGGCTATTTCAATCTCCTAATAATTCCTTAGTCATGTCTACAGTTCCTAGAGATAAACTTGGAATTGCAGGAAGTATAAATGCACTAATTAGAAATATTGGTTTGACTTTTGGAATAATCTTATCCACTACCATATTATATAATAGTATGTCCATGAAAATTGGTTACAATGTTTTTGACTATGTAGAAGGAAGAGATGATGTTTTTGTATATGGCATGCACATAGTGTATCTATCTTTTTCCATGATTTGCTTAATTGGAGCTGTTTTAACGGCTATAAGGCTCATTAATAACAGAAAGAATAATAAAAGTTAAAATGATAAATAATAGATACAAAATGTAATTGGTTTCTTAACAAAATCTTTATAAATCAGATAAATTTTTAAATACTATCTTTATGCTTCTTTTAATATTATTAATCATATGAAGGAGGATTTTATGGGGATCATTATTATAATTTTTGGAGTATGTTTCTTAATTTTGCTTATTTATTTGTTTTATATACTATTTAGAGGTGAAAACTTATGAGCTTCATTTTAATCGAGGATATTTTCTTTGTATTTTTGCTCTCTTTGCTTGCAGTACCAATTGGATCATATATTTATAAAATCATGAACAATCAAAAGGTGTTTTTAACTAAAGTGTTTTCCCCAGTTGAACGGCTCATTTATAATGTTTTAGGTGAATCAGCGAAAGAAGAGATGAATGCAAAAAAATACTCTCTTTCAATACTTATTTTTAGCTTAATTGGACTTTTATTCCTCATTTTAATTCAAATGATACAAAGCGTTTTACCTCTTAACCCGGAGCAAATAAAGGGTGTAAATTTTAGTCTGGCGTTTAACACTGCAGCAAGCTTTGTTTCAAATACAAATTGGCAAGCTTATTCAGGGCAGGATACGTTGTCTTATTTAACTCAAATGTTAGGGCTTACAACTCAAAATTTTGTTTCGGCAAGTACAGGGATTGCAGTATTATTTGCTCTCATTAGAGGATTTATCTTAAAGAATAAAAATACTATCGGGAATTTTTGGGTAGATTTAACAAAGGTCACACTTTATATATTGATACCTCTTTCGTTAGTTGTGTCAATAGCCATTGCATCCCAAGGGGTTGTGCAGACATTCTCATCTTATAAACAAGTTACAACACTAGAAGGACAAAATACAGAGACTGTTCCATTAGGACCTGCAGCGAGCCAAATAGCTATTAAACAACTTGGAACAAATGGTGGAGGATTTTTTGGAGCTAATTCTAGCTATCCACTTGAAAATCCAAACTCTTTTTCAAATTTTGTACAAGTGTTCTCTATAATCATAATACCAGCTGCCCTTTGCTTTACCTTTGGAAAGGCTGTTAAAAGCCAAAAGCAAGGTATCGCCGTTTATGTCGCTATGCTTATTTTACTCATAATTTCTATTTCTGTGATCACTTTATGCGAAAAATATCAAGGTCCTGCATATAATGGAGTAGTAGCTTCTGGAAATATGGAAGGCAAAGAAGTTTTGAATGGAATAGGTGATTCGTCCTTGTGGGGTGCTGTAACCACTGCAGTTTCCAATGGTTCAGTAAATTCAATGCACGATAGCTTCACTCCTATCTCTGGCATGATTTTGATGTTTCAAATGCAGCTTGGTGAAATAATATTTGGAGGAGTTGGCAGCGGTCTTTATGGCATGATCGCATTTATACTCTTAACAGTCTTCATCGCTGGGCTTATGGTGGGAAGGACTCCTGAATTTTTAGAGAAGAAAATTGAACCATACGATATGAAGATGGTATGCCTTGTTATAATTACACCTCCGCTTTTAACGCTGCTAAGCACGGCATGGGCTGTTATGATGCCACAGGTTAACTCGTGGTTTACTACAAATATAGGCGCACATAGATTTTCTGAGGTTTTATATAGTTTTACATCCATGGCAAACAATAATGGAAGTGCTTTTGCAGGATTTAATGGGAACACTGTATTTACAAATGTCTTAGGTGGGATAGTGATGCTCCTTGTTCGATTTATCCCAATAGTTGCTGTTTTGTATTTAGCACAGAATTTAGCATCAAAGAAAAGTGTTGCAACAAGTGAAGGCACATTATCTACCAGCAATAGTCTTTTTATAGGGCTTCTATTATTCATCATACTTATCATTGGAGCTCTGAGCTTTTTACCGGCTCTGTCACTTGGACCATTAGCTGATTTTTTTACATCAATGAAATAGAGGTTTAAGTTATGAATATAAAAAGCAAAAACAATAGCATTTTAATGGATTCATTAAGTCAGTCTTTTAAGAAATTATCACCTAAAGTGCAGGTTAAAAATCCTGTTATGTTCGTTGTGTATATTGGAGCTATAATGACTACATTCCTTTATATAATTTCTTTTTTTGGAATAATGGATGAAGCTCCAGTTTATATAATAGTAATTGGCATCATATTGTGGTTTACAGTGCTATTTGCTAATTTTGCAGAATCTATAGCTGAAGGTAGAGGAAGAGCTCAAGCGGACAGCTTAAGATCGGCAAGGAAAGATGTAAAAGCAAAGAAATTAAAATCCATGAATAATGTCGAAGATTACACAGAAGTCTTATCCAGCAATCTTAAAAAAGGTGACATCGTATATGTAAAAGCAGGGGAGCAAATTCCTATGGATGGTGATGTCATAGAAGGAGCTGCTTCTGTTGATGAAAGTGCTATAACAGGAGAATCTGCACCTGTAATCAGAGAATCTGGAGGAGACAGGAGTGCTGTAACTGGTGGTACTACAATAATTTCAGACTTTTTAATAATAGAAGTAACAGCAGAAGCTGGAGAGAGCTTCCTCGATAAGATGATTTCTATGGTGGAAGGTGCCTCGAGAAAAAAGACTCCAAATGAAATAGCACTGCAAATATTGCTGGTTACCCTTACCATCATATTCCTCATAGTAACTGCGACACTTTTACCATTTACACAATTTGCATCTTCAAGCGTCAATTCTGGAAGTGCAATTTCAATTACAAATGTAATTGCTCTTTTAGTTTGCCTTGCTCCTACAACTATTGGTGCCCTTCTCTCTTCTATAGGCATTGCAGGGATGAGCAGGCTAAATCAAGCAAATGTTTTAGCTATGAGTGGACGCGCTATCGAAGCTGCAGGAGACGTGGATGTACTCTTACTTGATAAGACAGGTACAATAACCCTTGGAAATAGGCAAGCCAGCGAATTTATTCCTGTAGGAAGGGTTTCTGAAGAAGAGCTCGCAGATGCAGCCCAATTATCTTCTATTGCTGATGAAACTGCTGAGGGAAGAAGTGTTGTAATACTTGCTAAAGATAAATTCAATATAAGAGGAAGGGACTTATCTAAATTAAATGCTAGGTTCATCGAATTTACAGCAAAAACCAGGATGAGCGGAGTGGATTTCCAAGGAAATGAGATACGAAAAGGGGCTGCAGATTCTATTAAAGCTTATATAAACGAAAATGGCGGTGAATATCCTGAGGAATGTGATACTATAGTAAAAAGAATTGCATCTTTAGGCGGAACACCTCTTGTAGTATCTAAAAATCATCAAGTTTTAGGTGTAATAAATCTAAAAGATATAGTTAAAAATGGTGTGAAAGAGAAATTCGAAGATTTAAGAAAGATGGGGATTAAGACCATAATGATAACAGGCGATAACCCTTTGACAGCAGCTGCTATTGCAGCAGAAGCAGGAGTTGATGATTTTTATGCTGAGGCTACTCCTGAAGGTAAGCTTAAATTGATCAGAGAATATCAATCAAAAGGGCATTTAGTCGCTATGACTGGAGACGGAACAAATGATGCACCAGCTCTCGCTCAAGCGGATGTAGCTGTCGCTATGAATTCAGGGACTCAGGCAGCTAAGGAAGC
>WQUF01000032.1 GCA_009785875.1 Oscillospiraceae bacterium
AGCAAGTTCCTTATCATCTTTAATAACAGGAAGGTTCAATGAAATCAGCTTTTCCTCATCAGTCTTTTTGTCAGATAAACCACCTGAATATCCTCTACCAATGAATACAATATTCTCTTCTTTATTTTTCTTCCAAGCTTCAGATTTTCTTAATCTCACTTCTTCTCTTTCTTTTTTTCCTGCAGCACGCCTTTCTATTGACTCCTGCATTATCTTTTGAGCCACATCTTTTCTTATCTTCTCATAGTCCCAAGTCTCCTCGTAATCTCTTCTTAAATCTTTTAGTTTTTTATTTATCTCATCTTTTTCTTTATAAATATCAGCGATTTCCTTGGCAATTTTTTCATACTCTAAAAGAAGAGCTTTCCTCTTATTATAATCTTCCTCAGTCTCATTTTTTTGCCTTTCTGCTGGAGTAGGGAGATCTTTAGGCCAAAATCCGTATTCCTGCATCTTCAAAATAGTAAATTCCTTTTTGCCTAATTTATTTACTTCGCTTCTATAATCTTTTCTTTTATCTTGTGAATTATCTTCCATCATATCAGCATCTCCATAATATCATTTACAGTATATTCTTTATCTTCTCGAAGTTTAAGCTTCGTGTATTTATTGGAAATCATATATAAAGCGAGGATATGGCTGCAAGGTGATGAAATATTTCTTGGACCCTTATTAAATTCTTTGCAGGAGCACTTTAACTTTGAGATTTCGCCATCTTCATCTATGGTGATCTCTGTATTTACTGCATTCAAATTGCGAACGTTATATTTATTAGTGAAAACAAAGTCATTTTTTTCATCGAATCTAATTGTAAAGTTTTCTAAAGTGCTTTTAATGAGGTTTTGAACTTCATATTCAATTTCTGTGGTCTTATATAATTCTTCAGGTATTGGTTCATTGCACAGTCTTCTAAAACGAACCACATCTTTCGTTACATCATAATAGCCTTCACCGCGCTTTAGTAAACTCCCAATGCCTGCTTTATTCTTATTACTTAATTTTTTGCATATATTATCAATGGACATGAAACGTTCTTTCTTTAAAAGATCATATACCTGACTATAATTTCCATCGCCAACAAAGCCGCTCATGATGTTAAATGCCGTTCCTTTAACCCAATCATTGGAAGACCATGAGGAAAAACCAATAGTCATCTTCATCTTTCCTAGATCAGCGATTATAAATTGAGGCATTCCAAAACCAAATAATTTAACTTGAAAGGACTTTGAAAGGGGGATCAATTTTTCTAAAACAAGCCAGCGCCTTCTTCCCCAAATCTTCTCCTCTCTGTCTTTATCCCCGGTATATATGGATTTAAGCGTTATTTCCTTACCAAAAGGTTCAAACACAATTTTAATTGGCTCATCTTTTTTTAAAATCCACTTCATATATCTCGGGCTTTTTGTCTCTCTATGTCTCCTTAAAAAAGAACATAAATCGTACATATCAACAGGGGAGAGTGTTAGCGTAATTCCATTTAAATTTGCTGCTGATGAGACTTGATTAAATCCTTTGATCCATGTCTCAGGCAAATCGATTTTCTTTTCTAAATATTCAGGAGCAGCACCTGTGTCCACTGCGAAACCTTCAGGGTTTATAGACAGCTGAACGTCGGAATATGTCCTGAATCTTTTCATCTCATTTGCAAGTTTAGCTGAAAAATCTATATTTGTGGTTCCAAGCTTTGGCTCTTTAAGCATTTCAAATTCATCCATTTCAATGGATAAACAACCGTACATGGATTCATCTTTAGAAAATGCTTCAAAAGAGACTTCATCGGGGTGCACAGTAATTACAGGATCCAGGACGATCCAAAGGCTTAAATCCCTATCCCTTAAAAACTGCCAAAACTTTCTTTCAAGAGCATAGTAATCTTTCCATGCATTTAATTTATCTAATTCTCTTGATATTTCTATACTTAGGATTTGAAGTTCCTTTATTTCAGCACCTTTTTTTAAGTTTTCTTCTTCTAATTCCTTTATATCATCTTGAATGCTCTTTCTTAGATCAGGTGCGTATTTTTCGTGTTCTTTAATCCGCCTTTCAATTTCGTCATTTAGCCAAGCGAAGAATTCTACTCTCTCTTTCTTTTTTTGCGTTGCATCTGAAATAACAATTTCCCTTAAGGCTAGCATGGCATCTCTAAATGTAAGAGGATCTTTTAATTTTCCAAGAAATGAAACTCTTTCGTCTCTAGATAGATCGGGGCTTAATCCTAAAGTAGTATGCCCATCTTTATTCAAGCACATTGAAGGACTTGCATATTGATAATTAACCTTCACTTAAAGACACCTCCTTTTTTATATTGCATAGTGCAACTAAAGCTCTTTCAGAATCCAATATGATATTTGATGCACCGATGTCCAATAGGATTTCTTCGATATTTTGAATTTTTTCTCTATGATTCAAAGCAAATACAGGTAAAATATCGTAAATGCTCTTTTTAGCTGATGACACTCTGTTTGGCAAATAAAGTATAGATTTTGAATAATACATAAATAAATCTTCATTGCAATATTTTGGATTTCTTATTACTTCATATACTTTGTCTGAAATATAGCTCTTAACTTCAGCTGATGGGTGCTGGAACATGATGTTTATAAATTCTTTTGGAATATATTTCCCTTTTTCTTCGTAGATCTCTTTTAATTTTAAAAGCCCATAGGAATAAACTTGTTTCTCAGGAGA
>WQUF01000033.1 GCA_009785875.1 Oscillospiraceae bacterium
CCATTTTCACGTGCAAATGAAATTACTTCGCTCAACAAGTACGTTGCTATACCGTTGTTCCAATATTTCTTTTTTACAGACATACCAATAGTACATTGATGTGCAAGTCTTTCTTTAGTTGGCGATATAATGCTTGCTGTACAAACAATTTCATCATTAATTCTGCCAACTAAAAGAGCTGATGTTTTAGCTTTGCTAAGTTCTTCGATAAAATTTTGTTCTTCTTCAAGAGATCTGTTAAATCCATTTTCCCCAAAGGTAAGATTATCGCTTTCGCCGCCTATAAGATTTAGATATTCTATCATTTCTTTAGCATCTTCTTTTTTTACTTTATTAATAATTAGTTCTTCATCGTTTCTAAGTTTCATAAAGAGAGCTCCTTTAATAATATCAAGTTTTATAGTTAATTATACTTTTCTTTTACAGTTAGTACAAGAAATTGGCTTTTAAATTATTTTAGAAAAAGTAAAGATCCCCTAAAGAAGTGAGCATTGTCTCAAAAGAAGGGGATCTTGACCTGTAAATTAAATGACATTAGACCCGATATAACAAAACTAAAGTCATTAATATAATATTCTAGTTTCTAAAAAAAGATTCCAATTTTAAAAAATTTACTTAGAAAAAATTCTTTAATTGAGAATCTATACAAATTTATTTATTTTTCAAAGATTTTTGTGAAATCCATTTTAGCATATAGCACTCTTTTTATCTCAACTAATTAAAGAGCCGAGTCATGTATATCTTTTCGGGCGATAGGTAAGTATTCAAGTCTATACCTCATTTGCCCTCACCCTATCTGATAACATGTCTTTTATTTCACTAAATACCTCCTCATGAGAATATCTCTTAGTTGTTGTTTTGGCTTCATTTTCAGCTTCCTTTAACTTAAAAAAGATTTCGTTTTCTAATTTTAGGTGATCGAATGCCTCCATGCTCATGACGACCATGTCACCATAGCCATTTTTAGTTAAAAATAAAGGTAGTGAAGTTTCATGAACAATATTTGAAATTTCAGTAAAATTATTTCTAAGATCAGATACAGGTCTTATAATTGGCATTATTTCATCTCCCTTCTATTAATCATAATATTATCATAATTATGATAATAAGTCAAATAAGTTCGCTTAATCTTTATTATTTAGGTTCATTTTTGATTTTCTGTACATAATATGTATATAGAAGAAACTTCCACAAAACCTTAATATGGAAGAGTCTTCTTTATTTTAGAGGCATAAAACAATCAAAATCTACGTTGACTACGCATTTCATTATTATTATATGGTTAGGGAATTAAAATGTTACTAATTTTAAATAATACTTGTTGATTTATTTTTACTTTGTTAAAATAAACCTATCTTAACTATTTTTTAGAAAGTTGGTAATTAAGATGGAAAAATTTATAACTAAATTTGATAAGGAACTTTTAGAGATCGGATATGTGACCATTAATGATGACCTCATTGAGCTGTGCAGGGATTATGATGATAAAGTGATCTTAACAAACGAAGATGATGTGACTAGAACGTTTAAAATAAATAAAGAAGAAAAATACATAGAAGGCATTGGAATAAAAGGCTTTTTTAAAAAATATAAATCCCCTTTTTTATCTGTGGAGCATATTGTTAAAAATCATTTTAAACTGTATAACATCGAAGTCTCAAAAAAGCCTGATTACGAAAATAACAGGACAAATCAAATATTGACAGATATGACGAATTTTCAATCCATAGATGACAAATGGTTTAAGCTCTATGAGTATGTGAAACTATTTATAAACACCACTGATGATAATACTTTACAGTGTCTACAGCAATTAACTGAAATCGATAAATATGAGTACCAGATTAAGACTGTTCAGAAGATCTTCAGTCAATTTAGAGGAAGGGTGCTTCTATGCGATGAGGTAGGCCTTGGAAAAACTATAGAAGCTTGTATGGCAATGACTGAATATATTATGAGAGGATTGGTTAAGAAGGTTTTAATTTTAACTCCGGCATCGTTAGTGGATCAATGGTATAATGAGACTAAAACTTTATTCAACCTGGATTTTATTCGAGCTGATGATCCAGAATTTAAAAAGAACAAAGAAGGATTTTCTAAATATAATAAAGTAATAGCATCTATATCTTCAGCAAAGAGAAAAGTATATAGCGATGTAATTTTAAAGCAGCAATATGACCTTGTTATCGTGGATGAAGCTCATCACCTTAAAAATACCAAGAGCGTTGCATGGCAGTTTGTAAACAGCTTAAATAAAAAATATATATTTTTATTGACTGCAACTCCAGTGCAAAACACTCTTGAAGAATTGTATAATCTGATTACGCTTTTAAAACCTGGTCAGCTAAGGACTTATAATTTCTTTAAGAGCAATTTTGTTGGGGATAAAAGCGGACTTGTTGTTAGAAATTCTAAAAGATTAAAGAGCCTTTTAAGCAATGTGATGGTGCGGAATAAGAGAAGTGAAGTGGATGTTAAATTTCCTAAGAGATTTGCATACACTTATAAGGTGGATCTTTCAGATGAAGAAAAGAGTCTCTATGACGATATAAGCGAATTTATAAGGGAAAGGTATTTAAATGAAAAGACTATCTTCACTAAATTTGTATTGAAAAACCTGCAGGAAAGGATGGGAAGCAGTTTTCACGCTCTTCTTTCTTCTCTTGAAAGCTTACTTGAGAATGAAAG
>WQUF01000034.1 GCA_009785875.1 Oscillospiraceae bacterium
CGCAGCTGTAGTATTCTGAGTTGTAGCTACCGCAGCTGTAGTATTCTGAGTCGTAGCTTCAGAAGTAGTAATGCTTGTACTGGGATTAGTAGTGGTGCTGCAAGAAGAAAAGGCAAATAAAAGCATGAAAATTGAACATAGACTTAATAATTTTTTCACAACATAACCTCCAATATATTTTATTCTTTTTAAAAATATTTGTGATTACTAAATTACAATAAAAAAGCCTTCAAATTATAAACTTAGTAATCGTTTATATTGAAAGGCATAATAGTGGCGTTAAATTTTACAATTAAATAATTGCACGTAAAAAACACTCACAAGTCTTCAGCCTTTCCATGATGGGGGATGCTTCCGTTTCCAAAAACACCTAGCGGCTTATTTCCATAGGCTATACCCTTAGGTCTTAAGCTTCAGCTAAATTTCACTTGTTATTTTATTATATTACTTTACTTTCTAGCACCACCTCTTTTAATTCTGCATAAAATATAGGGTATTAGTTAAAAATCTTGTATATGAAAATTGTAATAGAACCATGTAGTCAAGTCAATAGAATTGTCCTAAAAAATGGAGAGTCCAAAAACATAGAATATTTTATAGAATTTTATTGACATTTATATAAAATTCAAGATATATGTAAATATAGAGTTTTTTTTGAAAGGGTGATAAATTTGACTAAAAAAGTTCACACTACTGTAGGATTTTGTTCGGGAATTATTATCAGCTTTTTATTATATAATAATAATTTAAGTAGAAATATTGCTAGTTTTTTAGTTTTAACATTTGGTTCATTTTTAGGGAGCATCATTCCAGATGTTGATAATAGAAGATCTTATATCGGTCATAAGGCTAAAGCTATAAGTAAAACCATAAATAAACATGGCGGTCACAGAGGTATAACTCACTCCATTTTAGGCTTAGCTATATTAATTTTATTGCTCTTTGGCATCGGCAGCTCTATGAATTTAATAGATTATCTGTACTTTAAAGATTTTTGTTTTGGAATTGCGGTTGGATATGTAAGCCATCTAGCATTCGATATAATAACTATTTCTGGGATACCGCTTTTTTACCCTATTAAAAAGAGATTCTGTTTGTTTAAATTAAGATCAGATAAATATCAAAATTTAATCTCTATATTTTGCACAATTGTAACCATGCTCATTTTGATATATATTAGCTATCAGAATAAGCTCAATTAAAAAGATAAGGATAATCCTAACAAACTTCTAGGATTATCCTTTATCTTCATTCAAATTCAGCTAGTTTTATACTAAATGAATAGATTAAAACTTTGTAATGTCTTAATATATAACAATACTCATATATACTAAAGACATTAGACTGAATTGATTTTAAAAAATAAATAATTAATTTCTTAATATTTATTTTTTTAGTAAGAAGTATTTTTAAAAATACTTTTAAAAATACTTTATTACCTTACAAGCATATTTTAACCAGAAACAAAAATTATATACATTTATTTTTAATAATTTTAATATTATGAATTTTTAAAAAAAGATGAGGATAATCCTAACAAACTTCTAAGATTATCCTCAATCTTTATTAAATTCAGCGATTAGTTTCGTGACTAATACAATGATTAGCTTAAAACTTTTTTAATGTCTTAATATATAACAATACTCAAATATACTAAAGATATTAGACTGAATTTATTTAAAAAATAAATAATTAATTTCTTAATATTTATTTTTTAGTAAGAAGTATTTTTAAGATTCTTAAAAATACTTTATTACCTTACAAGCATATTTTAACCAAAAACAAAAATTATATACATTTATTTTTTAATTTTCAATTGAATAAATAACTTCATCGTGCCAAGATCCTTTAAAAAATTTTGCTTTCTGAATGCAGCTCTCTTTTTTCATGCCAATTCTTATCATCACATTTTCTGACTTAATATTTTTGCTATCGCATATGGAAATAATTCTGTGGACATGTAAATTATTTATAAAAAACTCAATTACTTTCTTTGAAGCTTCGACAGCATACCCATTTCCCCAAAATTCAGGATGAAAAATCCAGCCTATCTCCCATTCATCAATATATTTGGAATTAATGCTTATATTTATTTTTCCTAAAACTGTGTTATCTAAAAGTCTTTCTACCATAAGAACATAATTATCTTTAAGCTCCTCATCATTTGATTCAATTTCTTCTAAATACATCTCAATTATATCATCATCGCTTAAACTAAAATTTCGAAATTTTTGGACTAAAGGATTTTTTTCTAAGTTAATCAAAAAAGCCATATCATCTTTTTTTATATTGCGAATCCTAAGTCTATCGCTAAATAATTCCACTTTCATATGTAAAAACAATATTAGATTTTTTTAAAGAACAAAAACAAACATAAACAATACATGAACTGCACTTCCAAATAACACAAATACATGAAAGAGTTCATGGAATCCAAAATACTTTGTAGTTATCTTAGGCCATTCTAATCCATATATAACTGCTCCAACAGTATAAAAAAGTCCTCCTAAAAGTATAAGCCCAAATCCTGCAATTGAAACAGATCTTATAATCGGATAAAAAGCAAATACAGCGAGCCATCCCATAAATACATATATAGCTGTAGATACCCACCTTGGAGCGTCCATCCAAAAAATCTTAAATAAGATGCCTAATATAGCACAAAACCAAATTAATGCGAATAAAATATATCCAGTTGATCCTCTCAAAGATATTAAACAAATTGGTGTATATGTACCAGCAATTAATATAAAAATCATCATATGATCGATTCGCCTTAGCAGATTTGTCGTCTTTTCTTTTCCATTAATACCATGATAGCTAGCACTTGCTCCGTATAAAAGCATTAAAGCTACTCCAAATATTACGAAAGCTATGGCAGAATACGCATTTTGTGATTTCATTACTAAAACTAACAATATAGGTATAGCGGCTATAAATCCTATTAAATGGCTAATTGAACTAAAGGGTTCTCTTATTATTCTTTTCATTTTTTACCTCCATTTTGCTTCACATAGTTTTTAAAACCAGATACTATACTATATTACATTCAAATTTTCAATTTTTGTTTTATCTTCAATATATCCAATGAATTTGCTACTGTTCTAATTTCTAATTCTTTAAAATCTTCTGTTTTTACATCTGGTATTTTAGTTTCTAAAATATTTATAACGCTTTCCCCAACCATCTCCGCTATTTCTGAGCTTTCAATTGTTATTCTCCTCTCAATTTCTTTGGTTTTCTTATCGATTTTATCATTTAATCTCTCTTCAACTTTATCGATTTTATTATTTAACCTTTCTTCCATTAACTTCATTTCACTTTGAACTGAATCAATTTTATTATTCAACTTTTGTATTTCTTCTAACACGATTTTTAATTCTTCCATTATTTCATCCTCCTTTATTTATATTATATTATTTTAAAATGAGAAGTTCTATTGAATTTTTATATTAATAGAAATCAAATTTTTCTCAGAGCTTTGGTATTTCATTTTACACCTCTCTTGTATACTATAATATATTAAATATGAAAACGAAAAGTTATGCAAGTAAAAAATAAATTTTTAATCTTTTACTGCATAACTTAATCTTCTAAAAATCAAAAATATCATTTAGTTCAATTTCTAGATCATCGAATACAGAGGTTTTAAACTTTTTTGCATATGATGCTTGGTCTTCTTTTGGTAATCTATTAAATTCATTCTCATCTAAAAGCACAAATGTTTTTCTGGTATTATATTTTTTATCGCCAAAAATATACTGCTTTACGGTTTTATAATTATAATCAACTATCCAATACTCAGGTACTGAATATCTTTCATATAAGGCTAATTTCTCCTCCTCATCTTTATCTATACTCACAGGTGATAGAACTTCCACTATAAGGTCAGGAACTCCCATACATCCCTTTGACGTGATCTTATTTAAATCACATATAACGCTGACATCTGGTATGACATAATTATCTTTTGCATTGCCAGCTAGATATACATCTATGCTATCACCGTACACTTTACAATGCTTTCCATGCTCTTTCACAAACATCTTAAAAATGGTTACAATATTAACAATAGTCTCTCCATGTACTGGATTAGGTGATGGCGATATTAGATAAACTCTCCCATTTATCTTTTCTTCTTTATAGCTTTTAAAGTTTAATGAATCGATCATTTTATTTATACCCCAATGTATTTTTTTCAATCAATCACTATTTCCTAAATCATAATTATATTGTACATATACAAATTGTCCATTAGAATTCACATATCCATTAAAATATGCTGATTCCACATATATCATATTTTTATCATAGACATTGATATTTTTATATTTTGTATCTAATATTAGCTTTTTAAGAGTTAAATCATATAACCCTTTATTAGAATTGCCAATTTGAAGAAAGACATAAGGCTCAATGTAGTTCATAAAAGTGTATTTAGCCTCTATAAGCCACTGTATGTTTTCACCATCAATGCTGCAAAGCCCATATCCGTTCTTAAACATTTCAATATACCCTCCCACATAGCTCGGGTAAGTATATCCAATTGGTATTTTATATGAACTGCTAATATTCCCATCTTTATCGAAAACATCAAAGATAGAAGTCTTTTCATCATAAGCCGTGATGATATCATCTATACCATAAAAGAACTGTATTTTCCCACCATAATCTCGAGGTAAAATCTTCGCACCTTTTAAATCTAAAAGAACTTGATCACCATCTATATTTGCAACATAAATATTGTCTTTTTTAAATATATTATAAGCATTTGAGTAACTATTTAAAACTTTTTTATTTTTATCTACAAATTTTAAATATCCCGATGTATCGATTATAGGAGCAACATTATTCAAAAAAGGAAGGGCTATTCTTCCATCCTCGTATTGAAAGTTTTGTTTACCATTCTCGTCTAAAAAGCAAAGAGCATTTCCATCTTTAAAAAAGAAATTCCCATCATTATATCCTATGAAAGAATCATATCCTTTGCTTATATATTCCTTACTATAGTTTGTCATATAGTATTTGCCATCGTTTTTAGTTATATAACAACTATCAAAGACATTGATTACAGAATGAGATCCATTGTTTTCATCTAATACCTTGCTTTTATTTACATCAAATATAAAATCTTTAGTACTGGCTACAATAATAGGAGTATTCACAGATTGTTTATTTGAATTATCGTGCAAAATCACATAATTCTTATTTTGTGAAAAAGATGCATATACAGCATAATCACACACTTTTACTACTCTATTAGAAGGAAGGATCAAATAAGAACCGTTAATTGGATCTTTATTATTCTCATCACTTGGAACATAATTCTCATCTTGAGTATATGCTAAATAATATCCATCATAAATTGATGTGAAACTTTTAAACTTAGGTTCCACAATTAATTTTCCATTTATATTTATAAAACCATAGAGACCATCTATCTTCACTGGATATAAATAATTGTTGCCTTTTAAACTTGTATTTAAACTCTGCTTATAAGTTTTAGGCAAACTATAAAAACTGCTAAGCTCATTTGAATATACTGTTTTAAAATCAAATAATATAAAAACCAGAATAAATATTGAAACTAAAATTTTTTTCAAACTTACCACCTTTAGCTAATTTAAAGCTACATACCCAGAATCTTCGATTAACTTTTTGCCTTCATCGCTAGTTATAAAATTAAATAACTTTCTTGTCTCAGAATTTTCAGGTTCATCTGCTCTTATTACGGCATAAAAATTTTCACAAAAAGGATAAGTTCCATTCTTTATGGTTTTATTAGATGGCATTACTCCATTTGCTTTTAAAAGCTTTATTTTATAATTATCGTTTAAGAAAGCTTTTATGTAATAATAAACAGAATAACCTAGAGCATTATTAGTATTTTTATAGCTTGCTACAGTTTCTACAATGCCTAACATGCTAGTTACGAGATAATCTTTTGTAGGAGTCATCATATTAACATCGCCCATAACAAGTTTCTCCATCAAAACTTGACTCCCAGATTCAGCATCCCTTTGGTAAGGTAATATTGTAGAATTTTTCCCTCCTACTTGTTTCCAATTTATTATATTCCCGGCATAGATATTTTGAATCTGCTTTGTAGTTAAATTGCTGACTTTATTCTTTTCATTTGTAAAGAATACCAAAGCATCTCGTCCTATTGGTGTCATTATTATATCCACACCTTTGTCTTTTAATTCTTGTAGCACTGAATTATTTGGTGTATATACTAATAATAGATCAGATTGGTTATTTGCTAGAGCACGAAAAGAATCTGTAGTGGTTGAGTGGATCGTCGTAAGCTGTAAATCTTCCACAGATTCACCAGTGACAGCACTCCTTAGATTAATCGCAAGCGGAATTGTCGCAGTGGAGCCATCAACTCTGGGATAATCATCAGGAGAAATCTTTAATGAAACAGGTTTAAAAGTAAAACTACTGAAGAGCAAAATAATTGTAAATAATAAAGATAATGATTTGATTAATTTTTTCATATTCTAAAAATCCTTTCATTTATTTTTAACTAAATTTTAGCTATGAGTATAAATAAATTATAAACCAACTGCTATTTTTTTTCATTAAAAAAATGCTTACAATGTAAAAAAAGTCCTAGTTAAACTGAGGACTTTAAAAAAATAAATTATTTATTCATCTAAAAAATAGTTTTAATATAATATCAACTATTTATTTAATGCTAAGTTTAATATTCTTTCACAAAGCTCATTATAAGAAATACCGATAGCTCTTGCTTCTTGTGGTAATAGGCTTGTAGGTGTCATCCCTGGTAAAGTATTAGCTTCCAAACAAAAAGCTTCACCAGCTTCATCCAAAATAAAATCAATTCTGGCATATGACCCAAGTCTTAAAGCGTTATGAACTTTTTTAGCTATATCCTGAAGCATTTTTGTAGTAGCTTCATCTATTTCAGCTGGACACACTTCTTTTGTAAATCCTGCTTGATATTTATTCTTATAATCGTAAAACCCTTCTTTAGGGATGATCTCAATAATAGGAAGAGCTTCTCCTTCTAATATTCCTATAGAAAATTCCCTGCCTTTGATCATCTTTTCAATTAAGATATTTTCCTCATATTTTTTAGCTGATTCAATAGCTTCCAAGAACTCACCTTTATTCTTTACTATTGACACACCAACGCTAGAGCCACAACTGCAAGGCTTTACCACACATGGAAATTCAATATCATTTAAATTCTCATCATGTTCTTTGATATTTACTAGCTTCCAATTAGCTGTTTTTATATTATTATAGACCATAAGCTTTTTTGCAATATCCTTATCCATA
Organism: Oscillospiraceae bacterium; assembly: GCA_009785875.1. Taxonomy (GTDB): domain Bacteria; phylum Bacillota; class Clostridia; order Clostridiales; family Clostridiaceae; genus WQUF01. The sequence goes on from WQUF01000034.1 coordinate 7,309, forward strand.
GCTAAAAGACTAGCAGTATATGAAGATCCTGTATATTTAATACCATAACAATCAAACAAAGCCTGAAGCTTACCATTTTCACCAATATCGCCGTGGAGTGCTAAGAATACTACATCTGCGTTTAAACACAATTCGATAACATTCTTACCAATAAGAGAATCACCATTGTTTACTTCTCTTTTTAAAGCTTCTAAGTCAGGTTCAGTATTTTCAACTTTATATTCAAATCTTTTATTAGAAGTTGAATCCACAAATAAATCATCTGAAATGCTAGCTATTCCCTTATATAGATCTAAAAGGAAGACTTTATGACCATTTTCCATAAGGGCATTTGCAATTAAACTTCCTGATGCTAAAGACACATCTCTTTCAGGCGATAAACCACCTGCTAAAACAACAACTTTCATATTTCACCTCAAAATTATTTTATAAATTTCCCATGATTCCCAAATTCAAAAT
>WQUF01000035.1 GCA_009785875.1 Oscillospiraceae bacterium
TAAAATAAAAAATATATTCAAAGTTAATTAAGGTCGATTTCCAATCCTACAGGGCAGTGATCGCTTCCAAAAATATCCGAATAAATATAAGCATCTTTTGCTTTATCAGCTAGTATACTGGATCCTATAAAATAATCTATTCTCCAACCGATGCCTTTCTCACGAGCTTTTTGCATGTAAGACCACCAAGTATATGCATTTTCCTTCTCTGGATAGAAGTAGCGATAAAAATCCACAAATCCAGAATTTAAAAGCTCTGTCATCTTGTTTCGCTCTTCAATTGTAAATCCTGCATTTTTAGTATTTGATTTTGGATGTTTAAGATCTATTTCTTTATGAGCTACGTTAAAATCACCGCACATTATTACTGGTTTAGCCTCATTTAAATTTAAAACATATTCTCTAAAAGCATCTTCCCAGGTCATCCTATAACTAAGCCTTGCTAATTCTCTTTGAGAATTTGGCACATAGACATTTACAAGATAAAAATCATTAAATTCAAGTGTTATCATTCGCCCTTCATGATCGTGTTCATCAATACCCATTCCAAAAAAAACAGAAAGTGGAGAAAGTTTTGTGAATATGGCTGTACCAGAATACCCTTTTTTATCTGCGCTATTCCAATATTCTATGTAATCCTTTAGGTCTATCTCAGTCTGTCCCTTTTCCATTTTAGTCTCTTGTAAACAGAAAATATCTGCATTTATTTTAGATAAAGATTCCATAAAATCTTTTTTTAAGCAAGCCCTTAGACCATTTACATTCCATGATGAGAGTTTCATAATTACCTCCGCTTATCAATATATAACATGAAAACTTTAACATATTTAGCATATAATTACAATAAGGATTTAAATAAGCTGACTTAAAGAATCTCATCTATATTCTATAAGTCAGCTTAAGATAATTAACGTGAAAGTATATCCATAAATTCCGCACCAGTTATTGTTTCTTTTTCATATAAAAATTTAGCTATCTCTTGAAGCTTTAAATGATGTTCTTCTAATAAACTTAAAGCTTTTTCATGGCATTTTTTTATGATATTCCTAACTTCTTCATCAATAGCTGCACCAGTAGTTTCTGAATAATTAGTCACAGGTCTGCCATCTAGATATTGGTTGTGGATGCTTTCCAAGCTTACCATATCAAATTTTTCACTCATACCAAATTGAGTGACCATTCTTCGTGCAATTTTCGTAGCTTCTTCTATATCTCCATATGCACCATCTGATGGTTGATTAAACTCAATTTCTTCAGCAGCACGTCCTCCCATATACGTAGTAATCTGCGCTAAAAGCTCATCTTTAGTATTGAGATAGCGTTCTTCCTCAGGCATGCTCATGGTATATCCCAGAGTTCCCATTGTACGAGGAACTATGGTAATTTTTTGGACAGGTTGACCATCTTTCTGCAGTGCTGTAACGAGTGCATGCCCAACTTCGTGAAAAGCGACCCTTAATTTTTCCTTTTCAGTCATTATGCGATCTTTCTTTTCTTTACCAGCGATAACAACTTCCACAGCTTCCATTAAGTCTTCCTGCTTTACGACTTTTCTATTCATTCTAACTGCTCTAAGGGCCGCTTCATTTATCATATTTGCAAGGTCAGCTCCAGATGCTCCACTGGTTACAAGTGCAATCTCTCTTAAATTACAGGTGGAATCCATTTTAACTTTTTTAGCGTGGACTTTTAAGATAGCTTCTCTTCCTGGAAGGTCAGGTCTTTCAACGATAATCCTCCTATCAAAACGACCAGGTCTTAAAAGAGCTTTATCTAAAGAATCAGGCCTATTTGTAGCAGCAAGGACTACGATGCCTTTTGAAGTATCAAACCCATCCATTTCAGCAAGAAGTTGATTTAATGTCTGCTCTCTTTCATCATTGCCAAATTGATTATCTCTGCTCTTACCAATAGCATCTATTTCATCTATAAATATTATACAAGGTGCTTGCTTGCCTGCTTGTTTAAATAAATCCCGGACGCGGCTTGCCCCTACGCCTACGAACATCTCAACAAATTCCGAACCAGACAATGAAAAGAAAGGAACATGTGCTTCACCTGCGACAGCTTTTGCAAGGAGAGTTTTTCCAGTTCCAGGAGGACCGACCAAGAGAGCACCCTTAGGTTGCTTTGCTCCAATTTCTTGATATTTTTCAGGGTTGTGTAAAAAGTCTACAATTTCATCCAGGCTTTCTTTAGCTTCGTCTTCTCCAGCTACATCTTTAAATGTGATACCAGTATTTTTTTCCATATCATATAATTTAGCACTAGATTTACCAACGCCCATAAAGTTGTTGAGTCCGCCACCCTCCATATTGCCTAAACGCTTTCCAATGCTGCGGAATAAAAGCATATAGAGGATATACATTATAACTATAGGGATGACCCAACTTGCGATAAAGTCAAGAATAGGTGACGATCTAGTTATTGGTTGATAAAAACTAACATTATTATTTAAAAGGCGTTGTGTACGATCAGGATCATCTACAAGCCCTGTATAAAAGACATTATTTGATTTCAATGCTGAGTCAATTTGATCGCTATTAAGATTGTTATCAGTATTTTCGCTTACTAAAATATTCTTAACTGTATCAATAGTACTAGTATCCATGTTCTTTTTTAAATTGATAAGAATCTCATCAATGCTAAGTTGAACGCTCGATACAGTTCCACTATCCACGAGTTTTACAAATTGACTATATGTTATTTGCGTTTTACTGTTTGACATTAGGTTGCCAAATAGCATATTTAAAATAAAAGTTAAAACTATTCCTATTATGAGAATATTAAATAGGTTGTTTGGGTTTCTTGTTGGTTTGTGATTTTGAATGTTATTGGGATTATTGTCCATATTTTCCTCCTTTCTATACTATATGCCGTCATCATATAATGAGTACATATATATGTCAATAGATTAAAAAAATAAATTATAATCAATTTTGGAACAGTATACGGAGTGTTTCATATTTAGTTGACACTCTAAGTTTTATGGTCTTATTTAGTAACATTTATTTAACTAGACTTTATGATTATTTTAAAAAGAAATGTGTCAACTAAATATGATCTTTTTTGAAACACGCCCAGTATTCAGTTATACTTATATTATATACTAAAAATAGAAAAAAATCTTAAGGTGATTAACTTGAACTATAGTTTAGGCTTAATTAATGATAAAGGAATACTAAAATTTGGAGGGAATGTTATGGAACCTATTATTGTGAAAAAAGAAAAATTTAAAGTGGCTGGGTATTCAATCGATACTAATATATCTGGAGCAGAGCACACAAGTGATGTAGCAGCTTTTTGGAGTGAATTCGATACAAACGGATGGGAAAATAAACTCTATAAACAGTTGAATCCTCCTAAGCATGGAGAAGTGGGCATGATCGTACCAAGTGGTAATAGAGAACTGGTTAAATACATTCTTGGAGTTATAGTGGATGATTTTAGTAAAACAACCAAAGATATGACTTTAATAGAAGTACCAGAAGCTATTTATGCAGTGTTTACAACTCCTCCTGTAGATTATTCAGAAGATAACGAAAATGCAGAAGAGGATTTTGTGAAATCAATAAAAGGAACATGGAAATATATTTTTAATGAGTGGTTCACAAATTCTGGTTATGAATATAATGATAGTAAAATGGATTTTGAGTTTTACGATGAGAGGTGCCACTTTAGAAAAGATACTGTGATGGAAATATATGTGCCTGTAAAAAGTTAAATCAATGTATTGATAAGAATATAGAAAATATCATATAATAGATGAAAATGAAAGAGGTGTTTTATATGATGCAAATAACTATTCCTATAGATGATGATGTAAAGAAAAATGCAGATGCACTATTTGATGAATTAGGTTTAAGTCTAACTTCTGCGATAAACGCTTTTTTGAAGCAGAGTATTAGAGAAGGTGGTTTGCCATTTCATTTAACAACAAAAGTAGATTTATTTTATAGTGACGAGAATATGGAATACCTTCGTCAATCAATTAAGGATGCTGAAGATGGCAAACTTACGCCTCACGAACTTATCGAGGATTAGCTAATGGAAAAACTTTGGACTGATAAAGCTTGGAATGATTATCTTTACTGGCAGGAGCTGGATAAGAAAACATTAAAACGTATAAACAAGTTGCTCAAAGATATTGAACGTGATAGCTCTGCTGGAATAGGAAAACCTGAATTATTAAAAAAAGACTTATCAGGTTGGGCTTCACGTCGAATTGATGACACAAATCGACTTGTTTACAAAATAAAAGACGGTGTACTTATAATTGCAGGTTGTCGTTTACATTACAGTAATAAATAAATGGAGGCTGAATTGAGAAAAATTTTATTTAGTAGAGATAGCGAATGTGGTTCTTACTGAAAATTGGGTATTTTTTAAAACAGGTTTATTCCTCTGGTGTCACCGTGACACCGTAGCGATAAAATTCATTTGCATTATACCTAAATCTGAGAAAGAACCCGAATGTTTACAGCATCTATTATAGGTGGCAAACTTATGCCTCACGAGCTTATCGAAGATTAATTAAAGAAAAACTTCTAAGGGAAAAAATGATCGAAGTCACTTTTAATAAATTGCATAGACAAAGCACATAATAAATTATATAATTATAGTGCAATTAATAAAAAAGAGGGTGTTTATTATGGCACAAACCAATTTAACCATTAGGATTGACGAAGATATAAAGAGTGAAGCTGAAACCTTGTTTAATAGAATAGGGTTAAACATGTCATCAGCTATTAATATTTTTTTTCGTCAAGCTCTCAGAATGCAGGCTATACCATTTGAGTTAAAACCTTATGATGATTATTTTACAGGGGTAAATTTAGAACAGTTAAAAGAATCTGTAGCTCAGGCAGAGCGAGGGGAAACAATATCGTTCACTATGGCAGAACTAATAGCTATGGAAACTGGAGAAATTCCGCAACGTGCTTTAGATTTTCTTGAGAAATACAAGGAATCGGAGGCAAAATAATGATTGAAAACATTGGATTTTCAGTGCAAGGATTGAAAGATTATATATATTGGCAAACTGAAGATAAACGAATAGAAATATATCAATGCAAAGAACATTATTGAGAAGGGTAATAAAATGGATTCAAATATACTTATACCAACAAGAGAAGAAGCTGAAATGCTTTTAGAATGGGCATATGAGCAAAATCCTGTTCCATGGGCTGATCATTGCCGTGTTGTAGCAAGAGCAGCAGAAACAATTGCTAAAGCTTCAGGCTTAGATGCTGATAGAGCTTATATTTCAGGATTACTGCACGATATTGGGCGATATGAAGGCGTTAGGGGATTACATCATGTTTATGCTGGATATGAATTGTTGAAAAAACATGGATATGAAACAATAGCTGAAACTTGCTTGTCACATTCTTTTCCATATCAAAACATTGATGAATATATTGGCGAATTTGATTGTTCACCAGAAGAATTATCTGTCATAGTAACATTTTTAAACGAGACTACATATAATGATTATGATAAACTAATTCAGTTGTGCGATGCTATGGGAACAGTACAGGGTATGTGTTTGATTGAAAAAAGGATAGTAGATGTTGTGATGAGGTATGGTTTTAACGACCTTACTTTAAAAAAATGGGATTCTATATTTTCTCTAAAAGCTTATTTTGATGAACTTTCGGGTGGTAATATTTATGATTTATTCTATAATGAAATAAGGGATATTACTTTTAGATATTGAAAATAAACAAAGACCCTCAACGAATGTTAAAATCGAGGAGGGTTTTTATATTATTCTTTTTTATCTTCATCACAACAGCAAGAACATCCAATTTTCTTGCTAAAGATAGCACAATCCGCTAAGAGAACGACAGCTAGAAACAATAAAAGTGCAGTTAATAGACCTTTTCTATGCATAAAAGTATACCTCCTTTTTTATATTTTCAAGCAATATCTAGTAGTAATGATTTTAATTTAATACTAGATAATTTATGTGTCAATAGAAAATATAATATTATATGCTATTACAATAAAAAAATATAAATAAAAAACAAGTTTTTTCTAGCCACTAGCCACTAATCACTAGCCACTAGCCCACTGTATGCTATTCAATAGAATTATTTTTAGAATTATGATTCTTATTGACAATGGCTACAATGCTGATCCATAAGGAAGTAGAAAAAGCTACACTTGCAATGCAAATTACAGCAGTCATTGGAAATCTAAAACTATCTTTCATATTTTTTCACCTTTCTTTCTACGTATTATTGTTGTACTTAAATTCATAAAGACTTATTATACTAAAAATATATTAACGATATTATCTTTAGGAAATTACACATATTTTAATCATTTTTAAAAAAATTAATCAAGAAATTACAAGTTGGTTACATTTTCATGTTAAAGTGAATAGTATAATTTGAGTAGAGCTTTAAAATTAAGGAGGTGGTTTTGAATGCGTAATGTAATACTCTCCGTAATTGCTGGAGCTATAATATCATGTTTAGGAACTTATTATTATATTTACAGGACAGTAAACGATTTTAATGATTTTATTTATCCTGGAGTTTCTATAAATGGAAAGGAGATTCCTAAAATTACAAAAGAAGAGCTTGAAAACCAATTAAAAGAAGAATATTTAAAACCTGTTGCTGCAAAGACCATTATTATCCGTGCTGAAGCTAAAAATTATGCATTAAGTTTTTCTGATTTAAATCCTGAATATAATATAAATGAGATTTCAGATGAGGCTTACAATTACAAAAAAAATGAAAATTTGTTAAACAAGTATTTTAGGATTACTAACTTGTTTTCAAAGGGTGAAAAGATAGAATTATCTTTAGATTATAGTTTTGATGATTCTGCTATTATCCCACTTGTGGATAAAATAGCTGCTGATATTTACAGAGATCCTGTGGATGCCACATTTAAATTAGAAAATGGCACACTAATTGTCACTGATGATATTAAAGGAGCAGAATTAAATAAAGATGAATTGATTGATGAATTAAAAGAAATCGCAAAGGATCCTAATGCTCAGAATTTAAATGTTCAAGCTCCAATAAACTTTAAAACTGCTAAAATTACAGGAGATGTGTTAAGAAGGATAAATGGGGTTATGGCTACGTTTACTACATCTGATTCTAGTTACGTGAGGTTAGTAAATATGGGGATAGCTGCAAAAGAGATAAATGGTACTATGGTTTTTCCTGGGCAAGAATTTAGCTTTAATGGCAGTAGAGAGAACCCGTCACCTGATAAAGGGTACCTGGAGTCATATGCTTATATAGATAATAAATCAGTTTTAGATTATGGTGGGGGAATATGTCAATTATCAACGACTCTTTATGGTGCTTTACTTCGAGCAAATATCATGCCTACTGAGAGGCAGCCACATATGATGCCTATATGGTATGTTCCTATGGGATTAGATGCAACAGTTTATTACGGTGTAGTAGATCTAAAATTTGTAAATACCTATGATGCTCCAATTTATATAGAATCTTATTTAGTTGGAGAAAATCTTACAGTCACTATTTATGGTGATAAAACGCTTATGAATGGTCTTACTTATGAACCATATTCTACTTTAAATGGACCATTATCGGCAAATGCTTATTTAAACACAATTGATAGCGCAGGTAACGTTATAAATACTGAGTATTTACACACAGATAATTATAATGATCATTAAATTAGCTTAAAGGAGAATATTTAAACCAAATAATAGGCATAATAACTCTTATTTAATTGATGGTGCATGAAATGTCGTTGACA
>WQUF01000036.1 GCA_009785875.1 Oscillospiraceae bacterium
ATAGTAGAAACCTTCAATTCATTTTAAACCAAATTTTAAATAAAAAGAAGATTTATGAAAAGAATTAATTAAAAGGTATAATAAATTAAAATAATCTATGCTTAGTATAACCCATTAAAACCAATTCTTACATTTCATTCCTTAATTAAATATATTAATTAACAGTAGTAAAAATGACCTTCAAATTAATATTTTAAAATTAAAAAAATAATCACCTTTTCAGATGCCCCATCATAAAATACATATAATAGTTTTTGTGTTAAAAATGTGATAATTTGGTGTTTATCTTTTTTCCATATTTATAGGTTTCAACACTGTAATATCACATTTTAATAATATAATCAATATTATATGAGGAGGCACTTATTATGAAGATATCGAAACCTATTTTATATAGAATTGCATTAATAGCCATCATCTTATTAGGTGGTTTTTTAATGGGATATGGAATTTGGAACCAAGGAAACGGAAATGCATATTATACTGCTGCTGTAAAGAGCATGCTTCAAAATTTCCACAATTTCTTCTATGCATCATTTGATGCTGGATATGTTACAGTGGATAAACCAGCTCTTGGACTTTGGATACAATGCTTATTTGGTTTAATATTTGGAGTTCACGGATGGAGCTTAATATTAGCCGAAGTTGTTTGTTCCATGATTTCAATAGCACTCTTAAATCACATAATTGGAAGGACATTTGGGAAACCAGCAGGATTACTCGCTGCTTTAATTTTAGCTACAACGCCTATATTTGTGGCTGCAACTAAGACTAATAATCTAGATGCTTCATTAGTCATGATGACATTATTTGCAACATGGGCTCTCATTGTAGCATCAGAAAGAAAAAGCCTTAAATTGCTTATATTAGCTGTAGTCTTAGAGGGTCTTGCTTTCAATATAAAGACTTTTGAAGCGTTTATGGCTTTGCCAGCTTTTGTAGTTTGTTATTTATTTGCAACAAAAATAAGGATTAAGAATATACTAATAAATAGCACAGTAGCTTTAATAGTTTTGCTTGTTGTATCATTATCCTGGATCTTAGCAGTGGATTTGACACCTGCAAATAACCGCCCATATGTGGGTTCTAGCAGTACTAACTCGGAATTAGAATTAGCAATTGGCTACAATGGGATTCAGAGGATATTCGGTAGATTTGGTGGCAATTTTAGAAATAATAATACTCCTTCAAGAGATGGAACCACAGAAGCACCCAGCCTATTATCATTTTTTAATAATACTCAAAATGGCAACGCTGCTCAAGGCAATAACAACAGAAATCAAGGAATGGGTGGAGGAATGGGTGCATCAGAAGGTGGAGTGCAAGGACCGCTTAGATTATTTAATGTACAGATGGCAGGTCAGGCATCCTGGCTCATACCTTTAGCATTGTTTGGAATTTTAGCTTTGATATTGAGATTTAGAAAAGAAAAAGATGAGAATAGATCTGCAGTTTTAAGGCATCTACTTCTGTGGTCTGTATGGTTTATTTCCATGTACGTATTTTTTTGCATATCATCATTTTTCCACAGATATTACCTTTCCATGTTTGCACCAGCAATAGCAGCACTTTCAGCCATAGCTATTGTAGAACTGTTTAGGTTCTTTAAATTAAAGAGCAAGGAAGCATTTTTATTACCAGCTGCATTTTTATTTACAGCGATTATTGAAATAATCATTGTAAATAGATACACTGGGTATAGAAATGTTTTGATACCAGTGATATGTATTTTAACTTTTGTCTCTATAGCTTCACTTATTATCATTTACTTTATAAATGATCTAAACCTTGTAAAATTCGTAAAACCTGCTGCTGCAATTGGTGTTTTAGGGATATTGATAACACCGTTTGTATGGTCATGCACTACTCTATATGGTGTACAATCTACTGCACCTATAGCAGGACCTGAGGTAAGAAACAACGGTAACATGTTTGACGGAGCGTTCACAGCCAATGTGAATAGGAATAATATAGATAGAAATAACAACAATATGAGAAATGCAGGTGGCTTTAATCCTGATGATGGAAGTTCAAATACGTTAATAGAGTTTATCAAAAATAACCCATCAGATAATAAATTTTTAATTGCGACAATTAATGCTGGTACTTCTGAATCCATAATATTGAATACAGATGCTCGCGTTATGACCATAGGAGGCTTTTCAGGTTCAGATAATACTATAACATTAGAAGCATTTCAAGAGATGGTAAAAGAAGGACAGATTAAGTATTTCTTAGCAGGTGGAAGAGGAGGAAATGGACAGAATCAAATTGTAAGCTGGATCGAACAAAATGCAAAAGAAGTAGATTATAGCGTTACAAGTCCAGGTACTACAAGCAATCAGGCATCAAGAACTTCTGGATTACTGTATGATCTTTCAGGATTGTTTGATAAATAAAGAAATTTTAAGCTAGGTATTAAATCTAGCTTCTTTTTATGATTTTAATATATTTAAAAAGAGACACATTTTAGTATCTCCTTTCCAAAACTAACTTAGAGAAATTGTGGAAATGTTAAACGCTTTAATTTACGAGCGTCTAGTCACTAGCCACTAGCCACTAGTCACTTTTTAAAGCATCTTTAAAGCTTTTAACATCGCTGTCAGATAAATCCGCTCCTGTAGTGTTAATTATTGTGATGAGCACATTTCCATTTAATACATATTTT
>WQUF01000037.1 GCA_009785875.1 Oscillospiraceae bacterium
AAAGCCTCAGGATTATGGATATCACAAATAAAATCATATCCAAAATCGTGAGGAATGCGAGCTTAATATCCCAGATGAGAAATTTAGGATTGAGCAAGTCGGATGACTATAAAAAATTCCTTTCGCTCTTTAGAAAATGCGAGGATATAAATGAGTGTCATAAGCTTTCATCAGCTGTATTTGGCTCTATGACCATCATGCACTATAGAATAAACAGGCAAAGGGACACTGAAAGCATAACAAGCAGCACCTTTGATGAAAAGCCAAGCACCTTTGAAATAACTCCTAGAAAAAGAGGGTATAGAACTAGAAGTGAAATCAGCGGCTTTGTAGATAAATCTCAAAAAAAGCAGGAAGCTTTAGAGAAGTATTTAGAGGAAGTAAACTTGGAAAAGGAACTGATTTTAAAGTTCATGAAAGACGATAAAATTGAAATTTCGAATTTGCCAAAAGGAATTTCACCAAAGATTAGAGATAAACTGTTATTTTGGATAACCATGGCAACAAATACCACGAGCTTGGTGAGGACTGAAGATGGCATCGAGTACTTCGTCACTAGAGATAAAAGATTTAAGAACTGCACTTTATTTTGCGAAGACGGAGACTTAAACATGCCGCCGTATATAATAAACTTTAGAAGGTAGCATATGAGAGAATTAGAGATTTTGCTTACAAAATTTTGGATCGTAAAAGAATTTGATAGAGATCTATATTTTCAAGTTAAAAATGAAATATCAAAATTTGAAAGATTTATCAATGAAATATTAGGGTATAAACTCATCGTAAATGAAAAATTGATAAAATTAGAGAAAATACCTGGCTCTTGCGAAATATTCATGGGAATTCAAGAATTCATAGAAAGCTTAGACTATGAAGTATTTTGCCTTTTTTTGATGTTTTTAGAGCTGAAAGACGATGGAGAACAATTTTTGTTGTCAGAGCTTACAGAGTTTATAGAGACAAATGGAGAGGATGAAGAAGAAGGCAACAGCATTGATTGGACAAATTTTTCCCATAGGAGATCTTTGGTTAGGGTGTTTAAATTTGCTGAGAAAATGGCAATAATCAAAGTATACGAAGGAAGTTCAGAGAGCTTTATACAAGATGAAAAGTCCGAGGTACTATACTCTAATACCGGAATATCCAGGTACTTTTCCGTATCTTTTCCATATGATATTAGTAGATGTGAAAAAGCAGAGGATTTTTTATATTTAAATCGGGATGAATTCGATTTAGATAGGGGTTCCTATAGGTCCACCAGAGTCTATAGAAAGCTGATCCTATCGCCTGCTGTATTTTGGAATGAAAATGATGATGCCGATTATGCTTATGTCAAGAATCAAAGAGGAGTAATAGGGAGAAACGTTGACCAATACTTAAATGCTCAGTTTAGAGTGCATAAAAATGGAGCCTTTATGGTTTTTGATGAAGATAGGCAGTTTAAAACCTACCCTAATAATACTGGAGTGTCAGATATCGTGCTCTTTTTATGCAGTGAAATACAGAAAAATCTTAAAGAGGGAAAACTGGCAAAGGACATGAACGATTTTATATATGTTCCAAAAACCATCTTTGAAGCGATGTTAATTTTAGTGAAGAAGGAGCATTCTAATGGTTTTAGCAAGGAATATTCAGATATGAAAGATGAAAAATTTTACAAAGAGGTCCTCTCTTACATGACTGAATGGATGCTTTGCAGTGTAAAAGATGAAAACATAGTGCTTTTCCCTTCTGTAGGTCTATTTAATGGAATATATAAAGAATAGAGGTGAATAATTTGGATCGATGGGTTATAAATAAAATTGGACTCATAAACTTTTGGCTGTACGATGAAGAAGAATTCTCATTTGAAAATGGTAAACTATTATTAAGAGGCACTAATGGTTCGGGGAAGTCTGTGACTACTCAAAGCTTTATTCCTCTTCTATTAGATGGAAATAAAAGACCTGAAAGGATAGACCCTTTTGGCAAAAAAGCCAGGAGGATGGAAGATTATCTATTAGGCGATGGCAAAAAAACCGATAGCACAGGCTACTTATACATGGAACTCTTAAAAAAGGAAAAAGGTCACGTCGTTACAATAGGCATGGGGCTTCGGGCAAGAGCTGGTGGAAAACCTGTGGACTTTTGGGGATTTATTATAAACGATGGAAGGAGAATAGGAAAGAACGAGCAAATACAGCTTTATAAGGATCTCGATTTAAAAGTCCCTCTAAATAAGAATGAACTTAAAAATCTATTAGGTTCAGGTGGAGAGATCTACGAAAAGCAAGAAGAATATATGAGCATGGTAAACAGAGCCATATTTGGTTTTGAGCAAATTTCAGACTATGAACATCTCATCAATTTGCTCATTCAATTGAGGAGTCCAAAGCTTTCTACAGATTTTAAACCTACTGTAATTTATGAGATATTGAATAGCTCCCTTCAAACATTATCCGACGAAGATTTAATGCCCATGGCTACGGCTATAGAGCATATGGACAATATGCAGGTTACCCTTGAAAATTTAAAGAAGACTAAATCTTCAATGGATAGGCTTAGGAATACATATAATAAATACAACGTTTTTTTGCTCATTAAGAAAGCAAAACAATATAGAGATGCATATGATGAATTTGAGAAGGGCAGCAAGAAAAAAGAAACATTGTCAAGTAACTG
>WQUF01000038.1 GCA_009785875.1 Oscillospiraceae bacterium
TAGAAAATCAACATATACTCGAGATCGATATAGTTTTATAAAAATAACTTAAGTTCAAATAATAATCGCAGTTTGGTAAATATTAAAGCTCGCAAGTATAATTAAAAATAAATACTATTATGATAGATGCAATTTCACTTTATATGTGCTAAACTGGAATTATCCATTTTGGATACTGTCCTCCTCTTTTTTTGACTTTAGCTTGCGAGACCATTGTCATTAAAGCAGAGGAGGGCTTTAATAATATGCATATAGTCTATACCCACTCTATTCACCCATGCAAAGCATGTGGCTTAAGCTGGATTTATTCTTACTGGATTTTCAATGAACTTTTCACTATAGGCATAATCGAGTATTCCTTTTAAGATTGTGAGAATGTCACATACTGTGTTTGGTGAGAGTCCTTCTCTGATTTTATCTTTTCGTCCATGCTGAAGCTTTGCTTGTGCAAAATCACTAATCAATACAGTGTTAAATTTTCTTAGTTCAATGTTACCGAGTTCTGGAAAAATATGAAGCTTTATCACTGAATCGACCTTTGGAATATCGTCCTTTCCATCGTCCGTCTTTCCTTTATAAATATTGCTTCCAGTTCTAAACATAAACTTTATCTTCTTTATATTTATACGTATAGAAACAGTATGACTATAATTCTTACTGCCTAAAATTAATAATGGAAATAAATAGTGTAAAATAGAATATTAAACAAATTCACTCTAAAAAATAATCTTGTTTAATTTGTAGAAATAGGAAATTATTATAAAAAATCTATTGAGATTTTTGTCATTAGATATTAGAATATATTTAATAAAAAGATGTACTTATATTCATCAAAGTTGATATTTGACGAAGTCTTTAGAACTTATCCTAACACACAACAGGCTGTTTTTATTTTCATCTTTAATTTTATTATATTCAAGGATACAATTTTTATAAATTATATCTCTTTCTATGTCATATTTTTCTTTAATTTTTTAGAATTTCTTTTAGACGAATTTTATTTAATATTCTTTCAGATTTCATTAACACTTTGCTTAATGAGCATTGTTATAAAAAAAGCTTCAGATTTTTTCTTAAGTTTTAAAAATTAATTTTTTCAATTACTTAAATGTTTCCTGTGCAAGTTGTAACCACATCAAGACTTCCGTGAATAGCACCCAGGGAAAAAAAGTAAAAGCAATAAATGAAAAATAATACATATTAGTTAAATAATATAAAAAAATGGAAGTAAAATTTTAAATAAAGTCCTTAAAAGGGCATAATACCCCTTACCCCATAAAAATGGTGTTTTTGAATTGGAAATTATTTAGTTTATATGCCTCTATTCATTATATAAAAATCCTCTCTCAACTAATTTGAGATCTATTAGTAAATCTATTGTCACAAGAGCATACTTTACTGCTTCAATAAACCAACTTATTGTTTCTTTATTTTTTCTAAATTCTTCTTTGAAATTTTTTAGTCTCTTAAATAAGAATGCTTGTACTAAATTATAAACCATATACATTATCATTAACATTGTTTCTATTGCTGTTGGATCATGCCTATAACAATGTTCAAGGTTACAGTAACTCTTTAATTGATTAAAACATGTATTTTCTATATACCATCGTTCATGGATTATTTTTAATATTGTTTTTGCACTTATACTTTTATCTGTTGTTCCTACGATTATTTCCTTGAATTCATAGTTGATTTTACCTTTTATTTTTGTCTCTATTACCTCTATAAATTTATATACCCTTATCTGTGTATATTTCCCAGCTTCTCCTTTTTTTAGTTCGCTATCCTCTATTACTGTATCTATATACCAACAGCTCACATGTGTACTTTCTTCTTTGTTTTCCCATTCTATGTCACATGTATCTTTTTGTACATGCTTCATTAGCTCTTTGTATACCTTTCTTGTCTTATCTTCTAGCCTTACCACTGCTTGCTTTCCTGATTCTAATACTTCTTTGAAAAATGGGGCTGTAAAATATAATGAGTCTCCTACTATTATATCTATCCATTCTGGTAGCTCTTTTATTAGTGTTTTTGCTCCTGTTTGTTCTCCTTCTGATTTTGTTATTATATTTTCTTCATATGTCTTTTTATTTATTTCTGTCCTTTCAGATTTTACTTCTAAGTTTACTTGATTTAATACATAGTTCATTTCCTTTCCTATTGTCATTGCTACTATTGACTTATGCCCATAGTAATATTTTCCCTTTATTTTCATTGTTGCACATTCTGAACATTTTTTCTTGCCGCTTGTATGTACATTTGTTCCGTCAAATGCACATACTGAGTATCCATCTATTGTTCCATTTTCAAATGTTTTATTCTCAAATAATATTCCTATTATGCCTTTAAAACATTCTTTTAATGCACTTGTGTCCCATTTCGTTAATGCTTCGCTTATTGCATCTACGCTTGGTATTTTTGTACTTCTTTTAAAAAGTGGATTAAATACCCCATACTCTAGCATATCTTCTAGTTTGTTGAAACTTTCTACTCTTAGTACTATTGACCAAAACACTATTGTAAATATCGTTGCTGTTTCATGATTATGTCTTTTCCTAAAGTCTTTTTGCTTCTTGACTATTTCATGAAAATGATATACTTTATTTATATATCGCATAAACTTCTTTGTCTTTTTAAATTTTTTATTAA
>WQUF01000039.1 GCA_009785875.1 Oscillospiraceae bacterium
ATTTATTTCAGCAATGTCACTTCTGCTACCTCTATTTCGGATTTTGTGTACTCGACTAAGCTATTATTCTTAATCGAGAACATTTTCTTTGCAATTATCTGTTCTGCGATTTCAGAGACTTCAGAAGCTGATATATCCTCACGAACGTCTTTTATAGTGAGTTTATAATCACCTCCTGAGGAAGTCTTGAAATAGATAAACAATGTTGTTTTAGTCATAAAAATCACCCCCAAATTAATCGTCTAAAAGAAGGAAATCGTTCACTCGATGGACGGATTCTGTGCCATATGATAAAGCATTTTTTAACAATTTAGCGATTCCAAACAGATCTTCGTCTGATATATCATCACTTAAATTATTAAATGAATTGGATTTCGACATATTTCTTCCATCGTCATTAAGAGCTCTGTAGTTCAAAATAAGGGAATCCCTCACCTTTTGTTTTATCACGGGAATTACCTCCTATAAATTGATTATGGGTTAAATGGGTTCATAATAATATATTCTTATAAAATCAAAAAATACCAATTTTTTAAAATAATTTTTTATATGAGATCTAATATATCATCCGGTTTATTAAGAATAACAGAATAATAATTAAATTTGCCAAGATCTTTTGCGCCCCAAAGAGCTATCCCAAAATCAACTCCTGCATTTTGCGCGCATTCCATATCATAAACAGCATCTCCTATATAAATAGTCTCACTTAGGTTTATATTCAGCTTTTTAATAATTGCAAGCAAAGGTTCACCATTAGGTTTATGATAAAAAGTGTCATCAGTGCAGATAAAGCCATCAAAGTATTTGCTGATTTCGTAATTTTCAAATTCATCTCTATATTCAATCCTGTCTTTTGATGTGACGATACCTAATGTATATTTATTCTTTTTCAGAGTTTTAATCACATCTTCTATCCCACTAAATGGTTTTTGAGGATTTTTTAAGCAAAGCTTTTGATAATGGGATCCCCACATTCTCATCGTTTTTTCTATATCTGTAATGCCAAAAGCTTTTAAACTAACTTCACTAGGAATACCAAGAGAAAATCTCAATTCATCTAATTCTACGTGGACACCTTTTTCATCTAATGCTATTTGAAGAGCTTTTAAATTTGCAGCTTCATTATCGATGATGGTACCATCTATATCAAAAATAAAGTTCTTATAGCTCATTAACTCTCTCCTAAAAATTTTTATTTATATTGTGGTCTCAACTTTAAATCTATCTTCATCAAAAAAAATCACATTACTCTTATCATTAAACTTCATGATTTCATCTTTTACAGTACTATCCCTATAAATTTCAGGTATAAATATATTTAATTTTTTATCATTGATTTTATGTATTTCTACATAAATTTGATGAAATAAATATCTGCTGTTTAATATATTATATTGCTTTGTTTTGCAGCAAGGGCACAGCATCCCTAAATATTCATTCAGCCCAAATCCAGCATCTTTTCTTGTTATCTGCAATAGATTGAGATCGGTAAAAGGAAAAATGGTATACTTGCTCTTGCTGTCTTTTAAATTTGAATCAATTCTCTTAATGATTTCATTTCTTCTATTTTCATCATCATCATCGATAAAATCTATCAATATAATTCCATTTAAATTCCTCAAAGTGATCTGCTTTGCGATCTCCTCTGCAGCCTCGATGTTTGTTTTGTAAATTGTGCTCGTGAGATCCCTTTCTTTCACATTTCTTTTTGAATTCACATCTATTACATACATGGCTTCTGTTTTGTTTATTACAATTTCACCACCACAATTTAAAGGAACTACTCTCTCATATAAAAGCATCAGAGCTTTTTCAATACCATAATACTTAAATAAATGCATGGACTCATTATGTACTTTTATTTCAACGATGCTATGCTTATATTGAGTTAAAATTTCAGAAACCTTGTCTTTAATATCTTCATTATCTACAACAATCCTGTGCAAATCTACATCTATATTATCCCTAATAACTTTACCTAGAATACCATAGTTATCGTATAAAAGAGCAGGTTTTTTATAGAATAAGAGTTTTTTATTTATTTTATTATATTCATTTAACAATAAATCAAATTCTTCCTGTATCTCATCTACTGAGTAATAAAAAGAATTCGTCCTAAGTATCATGCCAACGCCTAAAGGCTTTATTAATTTATTTAAAACAGCTCTACCCAGCTTTTTATCTTTATAATTTTTAGAAATGGAAAAGATTTTAGAATTAGTGAGGATCACTTTTTCCCCAGTTAAGATTATATTAGTGGTAACTTTTGCTTTTTTACCATCTTTTTCGACCTTCTGAACTTGGACTAAAATCTCATCGCCTTTTTTTACCTGCTCATTGGAATCCTCCAAATATAAATATGCTTTTTTACAATTGCCAATGTCCACAAAAGCACATTTTAAACCCCTGGATATATCTCTGACAACGCCTTTATATATTTCATCTTTTTTAGGCACATCGCTTTTATCATCGATATAAAATTCTTTTATCTTGTTATTTTTTAATACTACTATGCGAGATAAATATGGGCTAGAATCTATATACACTTCGGTCATAGGATTCACCTATATCAATCCAATAGGAATATAAGAATTGTCTTTTTCATAGTACATTTCAATCCTTTCCACTATTGGAAAGCTATCCTTATCTAATGAAGATAATTTATCTTTTAAAAATTCTATTACAATTTGTGGTGAAAGGTTAAATTTGCTGCCGCTCTTTAGTAATGAAACAATTCTTAAATACTCATCTTCAATTTTATAATTCAATTCTACAATGCCTTCTTTTAAGTCAATGATTTCTTCTTTTGTCTTCGTCTTTTTAGAAAACATCCAATTGCCATCATCCATAAGCTTTTTAAGTTCCATGGAGCTAAAGGTAGAATCGCTTATTTTTAAGTCAATAGTATATAAACAAGCTTCCACTAAAGCCATGGCTTTTTTAATCTTTAAATCGTCCATGAGCCTTATATCTAAAAATTCAATATTCTTATCGCTATTTTCGTTTAGCTTTTTTAGAGTCATCTTTTTATCTATTTCTTTTTGCATATAGATATCCATATATTCGCCCTGAGAAAAAATGCCTACAGGAAGCGGCATAGCAAAGGAGCATTTCATATGTGGATTAAATCCTTCTGAATATTGAACAGGAATCTGACTTCTCTTAATTATCCTTTGAACAGCCTTTAAATAATCTAAATGAGATATAAATTTTATTTTTTCTCCTTTAGTCAATTTTAAAATATATCGAACCATCGAAACACTTCCCTTCAAGCTCAGAATTTATCCCACAGCCTGTGCAATTTTCTCTACAATCATTTGTCAATATTTCCTTTTTTGCTCTTTCATTCTCATTTATCAAGTATCTTTTTAATACACCAATATTTATAAAATCCCAAGGAAGAACCTCTCCGTAATCTTTATCTTTAATATAAAAATCAGGATCGATACCTTTCTCAGCAAATGCTCTTTCCCAAGCGTCGTATTTAAAGAAATCTGTCCATCCATCGAATTTTGCCCCATTTTCATAAGCCTTGATTAAAACTTCGCACAGCTTCCTATCCCCTCTTGCAAATACAGCTTCAAGAAAACTAGTTTGAGTTTGATGATAGCTTAAATTTATGCTTTTAGCTAATCTGCTTTTTATTATTTTAACTTTGTCCAGAATATCCCTCTGTGCACTCTGATGAGACCACTGAAAAGGGGTAAATGGCTTAGGCACGAATATAGATATGCTTGCATTTATCTTTAAGCCCTTCGCTCTTTTTTCTTTAGGCACTTTATAGTATTGGTTTCTAATTGCATTGCATAGATCTGCTATAGCAATAGCGTCATCTATTGTTTCGTATGGAAGACCAAGCATAAAGTAAAGCTTAATTGTCCCCCAACCTTTTAAAAATGCATTATAAGAAGCTTCTAATATTTCATTTTCACTTACACCTTTATTGATTACATCTCTCAT
The DNA here is from genome assembly GCA_009785875.1 of Oscillospiraceae bacterium. GTDB lineage: Bacteria > Bacillota > Clostridia > Clostridiales > Clostridiaceae > WQUF01. Next base: position 3,961 of record WQUF01000039.1, read on the forward strand.
CCTTTGGCTTCCTGCTTCCGGTGCAAAAGTAAGCCCTGATTTTCTAACCTTTTGTATTTCACTTAATAGATCCACCGACAAAGATTGGGCTCTTGAAGATGGAATGGATATGCTCACCTTTTCATCCTCATATTCTCCCATCATTTCTTTTAATAGATCTTTTAAATTAGAATAATCGCATGTACTGAGGGATAATAGGCTGACTTCATCGTATCCAGTGTTATCGATGCTCGCTCTGGCTTTTTCTAAAATCTCTTCTTTTTGTTTTTCCCTCAAAGGTCTGTAAACAAACCCTGCTTGACAAAACCTGCAACCTTGAGTACATCCTCTGAATATTTCCATCACCACTCTATTGTGTACTATATCTATATAAGGCACTATAGGTTTATCTGGAAAGGTCGCATTTTTTAAGCTCTTTAAAAATCTCTTTTCAATTTTTTCAGGGACACCTTCTCTAATAGGGTAAAATCTGTCTATGGTTCTATCTTCATTATATTCTACCTCATAAAGGCTTGGAACATAGACCCCTTTTACATTAACAGCCAGATGATATAAAAATTCACGTTTTTTCCCTTTAAATGTTTTATATATATCCAGTATTTCGTTTATGACTTCTTCTCCTTCACCCATTACAAATAAATCTGCTATATCGTATAAAGGCTCAGGATTATAAGCACAGGATCCACCCATGATGATTATGGGATCAGATTCTAATCTTTCACCGCTTCTAATGGATAATTTAGATAAATTCAGCATGTTCAAAATATTTGTATAGCTCATTTCATATTGAAGAGTGAAGCCTATAAAATGAAATTTTCTAAGTTCCTCTTTAGTTTCTAAAGAAAAGAGGGGTATATTGTTTTCTCTCATAAGCTTTTCCATGTCATCATAAGGGGCGAAGCATCTTTCACAATAAGTATCTTTTCTTTCATTTAAAACATGATATAAAATCCTTCCCCCTATATGAGACATCCCTACTTCATACACATCAGGAAAGCAAAAGCAAAATCTCATATCTATATCTTTTAAATCTTTAGTAACCATATTCAATTCACCGCCGGTGTACCTAGCAGGATGTTCCACTTTATAAAGTATATCATCGGTAATGTTCATCAATTCACCTCATTAAGTTTCTAAAAACTCTCTTAAATTCAAATTCCCATAATCTTTAATAGCTTCCATCACTTCTGTTTCGTAAATTGTGTCTATTAAGTTCATGGAACTATCTAAAACTAAAAAGACCGTGTATTTTTTTCTCTCTATCAATTTAACCATTTCTAGTAAGCTGATGTCAATGTGCACAGAAATAAAAAAATTTTCAATTTTCTTCCTTTTATTGAAGACATTAATTTTTTTCACGATATCACCTAAAATAATATAATTTGTTCTTTCGAGTTCTTCTAGACACCAAAGGGATATAAATACTCCAAAAATACAAAGAGAAGTATTGTAATAATATTTATCTCCATGTTTTAACAGTGTAAATAGATTAAATGAATTTAGTAAAAATGAAAATATTAGCGATAAAATCAATATATTTTTATACACTTTTTTATAGGAGTATTTTCTCGTTAAAAAGCTTGTAAAAATTCTACCTCCATCTAAGGGATAAAATGGCAATAAATTTACTAATCCCAGGGCAAAATTTATTTCAACCAATCCGATATTTCCTATAAAATAAAAAAATATACCTAGGATTATATTTGATAATGGTCCTGAAGTATATATTAAAACCTCATCTTTATATGAAGCATACTCAATTTCATAATTTTGAAGAAAATAACCATATGGTCTGATGCTTATCTTTGCTTCCCTATAATTTAACAGATAGCATACAAAAGTATGCACACATTCGTGAATCAAAGCCATTAAAAAAGCAATTCCATAGTTAAACTTAAAAATTACTAATAATGTTACAAAAATATTTAAGAGTAATAATTTTTTGTTTTTCATACTGACCTCTAGTCGGTAGTGTTTTGAAATGAATTGACTTTAATTTTATCATATCCTTCTTTGATAATATTGTAAGCTTTTTGAACTGAATCAAGCTTTTCTATGCTAGGAGGCAAAATACCTTTAAAATAGATGTTCTCTTTTACAAAAGTTAATGCTACCTTGTTCTTTATATCGCTTATCTTTAAAATATAAGCACCAAGGGTTAAAATCAATACTATGATAATTTGGTATACAAAAGCGTTTATGATGTTTTTAAATCTGCTATGCTTTTGATTGCTGTTTTTTGTATATTTATTTTTAAGGGTTCCGTAATATTCTTTATATTCATTTGAGTAATCCTCCACAATTTCACCTCATATATTAATAAACATATAATATTTATATTCTTTTATAATCAATATATGCATTCAATATTAAAAAAGCTCTCTCCAATATTTGAAGAAAGCTTTACATCTACGAAATAATTTCTGCCTCAATTAGAGGTATTTCTCCTGTGTATGCATGATCCCACTTTTCTCTTAAATAGTTCATAGTGGTGATTCTATCCTCTAATCTTCTTTTTAACATCGCTTTTGACTTATATTTATCGAAAAAGAATCTAACAGATACTGCAGCAGGTAATGCTAAAATTCCGCCTCCAATAGCTGTTACTCCCGCTCCCACTGCCATAGCAGTTCCACTTTTTATTGACCTATATGACGCATCTTTAACAGCTTTTGATACTTTCTTCTTCCCCAAAATGACTTTTGACCCTTCGGTTGCTACAATTATTAAAAATGGGATTATGTCAAGTACATTATCGATAACGTGAGTAAAGATGCTAAATGAATCAAATAATCCAAGTTGAACAGCTACTTCATCAGCACAAGTTAAACCAGTAGTTATAGTATCAACCAATGTTTCATTTTTACGCTTTTTATAGCGTTCTAAAAGTTCATCGTATGTAGACATATTTACTTACCTCCTTAATAGATTTAAAATAGCAATAATTATTAAACCGATTATTATAATACCTGCAAGAATCGTTATTTGGCGAAGCGTATTTTTTGGTGCAGGTTCTGGCTTTTTATCGATTCTCTTTTCGATTTCTATTAATCTATCTTCCAAAGAGTCTAATCTTTGTTTAACGTCAACATTTTCTTTGCCTAAACGTTCTTGATCATCGCTAATTCCTTCAATGACCGTGACCATTTCAGTAGAAAATTCTTCAATTAGGGTTTCAATATCACGGGTTTTAAATCTATCGATAGCATCTTTCAACACTATGCCAGGTTTCTTAATAACATCGACGAGTTTATCATTCATTGCTAAGACCTCGAATTTATCATCTTTTTTGTTTACAATGTCTCTCATTACAATTATAGCATGTTTAATTTTCTAAGTAAATTATGCATGTTTCACTCATCAGATTAAATTTTTGTGAATATAATTATTTTAAAACATAAACTTCTTCTTCCTCATACCAATATTTAAAATGAGCCCTAATGCCATAAAGCACGACAATAGTGAACTACCTCCATAACTCACAAAAGGAAGTGTAACTCCAGTAACAGGCATAACACCTATAGTCATTCCAATATTTTGGAAAATCTGAAAAATCCATAAAGAAGCAATTCCAGAAGAAAATATCATTCCAAAGCTATTTTTAGCTTTTTTTGAAATTTTGATCACCCTAGATATAAGTATTATATATAATAAAATAAGTATAGTGCCTCCGATTAATCCCCACTCTTCTCCTATAACAGAAAAAATAAAATCCGTGGAAGCTTCTGGAACAAATCCGCCACTAACTTTGATGCTTTGCAAAAATCCATTCCCAAATATTTTTCCAGATCCAATTGCGATTATAGATTGTAACAATTGATAAATATCAGTTTGAGTTCCACTTGTGTCAAAAAAACCTGTAATTCTATCCCTCATATAAGAAGGTAACATCTGAAATTTTAAAACAAAAACAATAATACCGGCTATTAAAATGAGCAAAGCAGTAATCTGTTTCCAATCAGTTCCAGATACATAAATTATACCTAAAACCATAAAAAAGCAAAGCATCGTCATACCCATATCAGGCTCGATAACTATGAGTGCCATTGTAATCGCTGCATACCCAATTATAATCAAAAGCTCGCTTATTTTACTTATCTTCCCCTCAAACTCCGATATCTTTTTAGCTAAAAATATACACAAAGCGATCTTTGCAAATTCAGAGGTTTGAAAACTTATAGGACCAAAATAAAGCCAACCCTTTGCTCCATTTGTAGCAATAGCAAATAAAAATGTAAATAAAAGTGCAACATTAAAAAACCAATAAATTATTTCCGAATAAACACCGATTGTTGAATAATCGATTAAAATTAAAACATACATGACAATAAGTGAAAAACAGAGCCAGAAGATTTGCCTTTTAACATAATAAAATCCAGCATCTTTATATGTAGCACTATAAATATTCACAATCCCAACAGCAACGATAGCTAAAACTGTAAGGAGAAGCACAAAATCCAAATCTTTTAATATTTTTTTACTTATCAATAATTTACTCACTTCACACCCACCTTATGCAAATAAATTATAGCACAAACCGAAAAGAATTTAAAATAAATAAAGTTCCTATAAATATACATTAGGAACTTCTTTTACAATATAAATATAAAATAATAGCATCATTACCTTTTCTTAATACCTTTAATTGGAATATTTGCAACAAGAGCAGGAGAACTATTTCCATAATCATCCCCTTCAACTTGTGTCATCCTTATTTCAAGCTCATCTTGATCCACATCTACATATCTAGAGATTACATTTAGTATTTCTTCCCGCATAATAGTTAAGATTTCAGGGGAAAGTTGCACTCTATCGTGTATCAATATAAGCCTCAATCTATCTCTAGCATTTTCTTTTGGAGAGTAGTCTTTTTTCTTCTTAAATAAATTAAACAACATTAAGCTCCCCCTATTTTATGCCAAAAAGCTTTTTTAACATAAATAAAAATCCTTTTTCAGCTTGATTGCTAAAATCCTCAATAGGGATATTTTCTCCAAGTATCCTCTTAGCCACATTCATAAATGCTTTACCTGATAAAGAGCTTTCATCTAATACTATAGGTTCACCTTTATTTGTGGAAACTGTAATATTTTTATCGTCTGGTATAACTCCAATTAATTTTATAGCTAGTGAATCTAAAATATCATTTACATCCAGCATTTCTCCATTTTGAGTCATTTGATAATTTAACCTATTGATGATCAATTCCACATCGTCAAGTCCTCTTGCATCTAATTTCCCAATAACCCTATCTGAGTCTCTTACAGATGTTATTTCAGGATTTACAACAACTAAGGCTTTATCTGCTGCCACAACAGCATTCTCAAAACCCTGTTCAATACCAGCTGGGCAATCAATTATTACGTAATCAAAATATGACTTTAGTTCTCCGATTACCACTTCCATATCGTGTTTAGATATATCATTTTTATCTCTAGTCTGGGCTGTTGGTAGCATGCACAAGTTATTTGGAAACTTCTTGTCTTTAACCAAAGCCTGTTTAAGCTTACATCTATTCTCTAAAACATCTATTATAGTATAAATAATCCTATTTTCAAGGCCAAGTAAAACATCAAGATTTCTCAATCCTGTGTCACCATCAACTAAAACAACTTTTTTGCCAATTTTTGCTAGAGCTGTGCCTATATTAGCAGTTGTAGTTGTCTTCCCCACCCCGCCTTTACCTGAAGTAACTACTATTGCGTCTCCCATGTGATATCTCCTCTCAAAAATAATATTTGTTTACTAAGTATGGCTCTACAATTATAATACCATCCTTTAATCTTGCTATTTCAGGATATTGGAAATCATATCTATTTTCAGATTCTTCTGGTGATCTTGTTATGACAGTATCAATACCTAAAATTCTCGGCATAAGCTTTGATGCTGCAATAATAGCTTGATTATTACCATTAACACCAGCATAAACGTCCCCTCTCAATATACCAAGAACTATTACATTTCCTCCTGCCTTAACTTCGGAATCTTTATTTGCATCACCTATAATCACAATATTACCAGAATATTCAATAAGTTGTCCACTTCTAATTGTATTTTTAATGAACTTTGTTTTTCCCTCATATATCCCAATAAACTTTTCATTTACCTTCTCTTCGATCATGTCTTCAAAAATGCATTCTTTAATCCCATATTCGTTAAATAAAATGCTCTGTAATTCCTCTGAGAATATTTCTTGAAGGTCTTTTAATTGAGTGGTTATCTTTACAACTGAATTTTTATAAAAACTACTTCCTTTTCTGAGTTTTAATCTAAGCAAAGTAGCCATCTGATCAAAATCTCTAAATTTATTAAAATCAATAACAATATTTATACCATCTTTGCTGCCTTTAATTACTATACCTTCATTCATGCAGATCCCTCCAACTCACTATTAGATAGATTCTACAATTTTTTATAATTTCCTTCCATATTTTCTAAATCATCTTAATAAAGAGCAGAAAAGAAAATTATAGAAAAGACTTAATGAAAATATTTCATTAAGTCTTTTTTTACTTGCTGTATATTTCATTAATATATGAATTCATATCATATTTTTCATAGCCTTTTAAATCTTGTTTAGGTTTATATCCATTAGCTTTTAGTTCATCCTTAAAATAAGCTTCCATCATTCTTAAAACAACGGGTGCAACAGCTCCTCCATGACCTCCATCGAAAACTACAACAGAAAAAGCAACTTCAGGGTTATCAGCAGGTGCAAAACCTGTATAGACAGCATAACTCGTTCTACCAATTAAATCCTCTGTACCTTCAGCGAAAGTTGCGGATCCTGTTTTACCAGCTATCGCAATTGGAAAACCATTGAATACACCTTCACCAACAGTACCACCATCTTCAGCAAAGTTAACTTCTTTCATACCTTGAAGTATTGCAGCATAATCTTCAGGTTTAATATCTAGTTTACTTAAAGTTTGACTTGTAATGTTCTTTATGATATTTCCATTTGGATCTAATATATCTTTAACAACATGAACTGATTTTCTCTCACCTTGATTTGCAAGTGTTGCCATATAAACAGCTAATTGAAGCGGTGTATATTGATCCATACCTTGACCAATAGCTGCATTTAAAGAATTACCTGGATATATAGATTCATTAATCTTTTCATTCATGCGATTAGTTAAATTTACATATCCATAATCAAAATTCTCTTGTGGGACATTTAATTTAACGGTTAAATTTCTTAACAATTCATAAATTTTTCCATGGTCTTTTTCAATTGTATTATGCAAAATTTGATATTCTATTTCATCTCTTAATTGATTTTTAATATTTTTTATATCATCCGAATCTTCATTGGTAATAGCTATATTTATATTATTATCATTTAAAATCTGGCTATCTATATCAGAAATGAAACCATCCATATAAGTGTGTCTATATGAATAATCATTAAATGTTTGACCAAAATTTTCATGAATTTCAATTCCAGTAGCATTATCCTTTGCATTATAGTTAACAGGATCAGCTCCTAAACCAAACTTCCATGCATATTCTGCAAGCTTATTAGGTCCCCTAAATTCTTGTAACCAATCCCCAACAGTAAAAAAGAAATGGTTATTTGAAACTACTATGGCTTTTGTTACATTTACATCAGGATATGGAACAGCATTCCAATCTTTAAACTGATTATTTACTATACCTGGTTTATCATATCTAGTATATCTATATTCATCAGGTATAGTTTGAGTAGTTGTGATCAATCCTTCTGAAAGTCCAGCCACTGCAGTAATAGGTTTGAATGTTGATCCTGGAGATACTAACGGTTCAGTCGCATAATTAACAAATGGTTTCGGAGTTAAGTCGTAGTAATCATACGGTTTGCCTGTATTTTCATCTATTGGGAACAGCTTATCAAAAGATATTGAAAGTCCCATTTTTTTAACAAAACTATCATAAAATGCTTGATAGTCAGTATTAAAATATTTATTGCTCTTCTCTGGTGTTAAACTCCCTGGTGTAGCAAAATCATTAGGATCAAGCCCAGGTAGAGAAGCTAAAGAAATCACTTCTCCAGTTTTAACATTTATCATGACAGCTGCGCCTCTTGTAGCATTGCCGGAGTTTGCATCCGGGAAAAGATGGTTATCATCCTGCAATCTTTGCATAACAACTTGAAGAGAATCCTCTGTTGCGACTTGGACATCTTTATTGATTGTAAGCTGAACATCATTGCCAGGAGATGGACTCATGCTGCCTAATTCAGCTACAACTCTGCCTTGGTCGTTTAATTTAACTACCCTTCCACCAATACTGCCTTTCAAATCATTTTCGAATGCTTTTTCAATACCTTGAGCACCCACATAATCTTTTGAAATATCGTAGCCTTTTAAACTATACGCTTCACTATTGTCAGCACTTATGCTCCCTAAATAACCAAGTACATTTGATGCTAATGTTCCAAATGGATAATATCTAACAGGCTCAAAATTTATATCGATTCCTGGAAGATCCGATAACTTTTGATTGACTATTGTGGCTGTAATATCTTTTATGCTATTTGAGATCACAATAGGAGCGTATCCAGAAAACATCTGAAGCCTCATCTGGGCAGCAATAATGACATATGCTCTCTCTTTTGCTTTATCAAATTTTTTATTATCTAAGCCCAAACTCTCTATAAGTGCTTTTATATCACTTGATAGCGGATAACTGCTCCCTCTAAAAGTTTTCATCACATTGTCAACAGTTTTTACACTTAGATTAAAATATTCATCAAAATACTCTATGCTCTTATCTTTATCGATGCTATATAGATCACAAAGGTTTAAAAAGAAACTCTTATATGAAATCTCTAAAATATCATCTTTAATATAATTATATGTGTCTTCTGCTGTATATTCTAACAGTTTTTTATCGATCAGAATTTGTTTTTCATCGTCTGATTTTCCTTTTAGTTCATCTCCCAAGTCATAAGTTGCTTTGATTTCAAGTCCATTATCTTTTTTAAATCTCAATTCCTGCTGTTTTCTCGCCTCTTCATCGGTAGCTGAAAAATCAAAACTATACGGGTTTTCTGTGCTGTTTGCATCATACTTTATATTAAAATTATCATTAAGCTTTTCTCCATTTTCAGCCATGATGTTCATGACTTTATCGATGGTAGGATAAAAGGATAGCTTTGTCTCTGGAGTCTGATTATATACTATGAAGTAACTCACAATATCATCTGCAAGGACTACTCCATTTGTATCTAAAATTTTCCCTCTCGGTGCCGGATCTATCAATGTCCTCACTGAAGAAGTGTTAACTCTCTCTCGATATGCATCACCATTTACAACCTGCAGAAAAATGAGCCTGACAAATAAAATAGATGAAACAATAAACATGAATATTAATAAGACAGTAGTTCTGGGAAACTTAAACTTTTCTTTTTTTTCTTTATCATTATTTTTACTCTTCATAAATTCACCTCTCTTTAAAATTCCATTCCTTTTTCATCTGTTTAGAATTAAAGAATTTATAGAATGATTTATATAATAAAAAGCAAATAATAAAATTAATGATAGATGGAAAAAAAATTGAGTACAAATTATAATTTTGCTTTATTAAGAAAAAAATTATAAAAACAATACCTCCTTTTAAACAGGAATAAAGAAATGTCAAAATAGATATTAAAAGTTTCTTTTCCTTATTTAATATTTCTCTTATCTGAACGATGCAATAAACTACAACAATATTGCACAACATATTTATGCCAATTACATGTATATATAGTAAATCCTGTATTAATCCTAAAACAAGTGCTAGTATTATTCCATTTTTTTCGCCATAATAAATTGTATAGCATATTAAAAAAACAAAGGAAATGCTTCCATAAAATCCATAAACTGATAAGATTGGCATTATAGAGCTATCTAGTATCGGGAAGAAAAATATCATGAGAAAGAATATAAACTTCTTCATTTAATACACCACATTAAGCTTATTAGATGGAATAATTACATAAACTAGCTTTAATTTACTAATATCCACAAATGGCTTCACGTTACAAACTTTTAGAAGCTTTACTTTATCTTCTTCTACACTTGTTATTTCACCAATACTTATTCCTTTAGGATAGATATTGCCAACCCCAGTTGTCACAACAGTATCTCCTATTTTTACATCTGCATTTATTGAAATTTCAAACTTGCACATAGCTCTATTTAAATTATCACTATAACCATAAGCAGTTCCATACACATTGTCAGGTGTGTTAACCGAAGCACTAACTCGTATATCTGAATTAGTTAAGAGTTGTACTATTGCATTGTCTTCTCTTGAAGTAACTACCTTTCCAACAAGTTCATTTAAGTAATCCACAATTACCATACCATTTTTTATCTCACCATTTGTTCCTCTATCTATGGTTATCTTATCAGTATACCCTCCAGGATTATTCATGCCAATAACATTACAACCCTTTCTTGTATAAAGATCATCTGTCTTAGCAATATCAAACGCTATTCTAAACTGCTCAATATCGCTAGCATTTGCTTTTAATTCTTCATTTTCCTTTGTAAGATCATAAATTTCTTTTTTTAACGCTTCATTTTCACTTTTAATTTTTGAGAAGTTTTTTACGTTATCTATTGATGATCTTATTCCATTGCCAATTCCATAAAAAACCCCTTGAACCTTGCTTAAAACAAACTCTATTTTGCTCTCAATTGAAGATGCAGCAGTTCTATTATATGTATAGCCTATGACAAAGACACATATAACTATCAAAGATATGATAATTATTTCAAAAAAATGCTTTGGTCTTTTCATAAATTAAATTAAGTATATTTTATCTTCAATTTCAAATGCTTTACCAGCACCAAGAGCTACGCAATCTAATGGATTTTCAGCTATATGTACTGGCATATGAGTTTCATGGTTGATCAATTTATCAAGACCCTTTAAATAAGCTCCCCCACCAGCAAGTGTTATTCCTTTTTCCATTATATCAGCTGAAAGCTCAGGCGGAGTTCTTTCAAGTGTTGTTTTTATAGCACCTAATATAGATAATACAGGCTCATTTAAAGCGTCTCTAACTTCATCTTCAGTTATATCTATCACTTTTGGCAGTCCTGATATTAAATCTCTCCCTTTAATACCCATTGATAAATTATTTTCAGTAGGAAAAGCAGAGCCTATTTCCATTTTTACATTTTCAGCAGTTCTTTCACCTATCATCAAGCTATATTCTTTCTTAATATAATTTATAATTGCCTGATCTAATGCATCTCCAGCTACCCTTAAGGACAGAGAAGTTACGATTCCACCTAAAGATATGACAGCAACTTCACTAGTTCCACCACCAATATCAACTATCATGCTCCCGGAAGGCTCAGAAACAGGAAGTCCTGCACCTATAGCAGCCGCCATTGGTTCTTCCATAAGCATAACTTTACTAGCTCCAGCTTGTTTTGTTGCTTCGTCGATGGCTCTTTTTTCTACAGCTGTTACACCCGATGGGAAACAAACTACAATTCTTGGAGAAGTAAATGACTTTCTGGATATCTTTTCAATAAATTTTTTTATCATAGCTTCGGTCATATCATAATCAGCAATAACGCCATCCCTAAGTGGTCTAATTGCTGCAATATTCCCTGGCGTTCTTCCTATCATCTGTTTAGCTTCAAGCCCAACTGCTAAAACCCTTTTTGTATCGTTGTTGATTGCAACTACAGATGGCTCCCTAAGTACAATTCCTTTATTTTTTACATAGATTAGCGTATTCGCTGTCCCTAAATCTATTCCCATATCTCTTGAGAAATTAAAAATCCCAAACATTAAATAAACCCCTTTCAAAATTCACAAAGTTTTTTTTCACTTAAACTAAAATATCCCATTTTACCTATGATTATGTGATCTAACAATTTAACTTCTAATATTTTGCTACATTCAATTAATTTCTTGGTAATCAGAACATCATCTTCGCTAGGTGTCGGATCACCAGAAGGATGATTATGAACCAATATTAGTGAATCTCCTCCATTTCTAAAAGCATGCTCAAAAACAAGCTTTGGATTTAATATGGCTGAATTATAGTCACCCTTTGATATTAAGATCATCTTTTTTAAATATTTTTTTACATTTAAAACTAAAATAAAAATTTCCTCCTGAGTTTTACTTTCTAAATCATTTTTTAAGCATTGCATGACATTTTGAGGGTTAACCAGAGGTATCTTCTCTTCAGGTTTAAAGCTATTACATCTTTTCATAATTTCATTAATGGCAATTATCTGCGCTGCCTTTATTTTCCCTATTCCTGCTATCTTTGTTAATTCTTCCATACTTGAGTTAAATATACCACTGAGCCCTTCAAATTTATATAAAAGCCTGTAACTGATGTCTATGATGTTTTGACTTTTAATTCCCTGTCTTAAAACTAATGAAAGTAATTCGGCATTAGATAAATGTTCAGCCCCATGAAGCATTAATTTTTCGAATGGTCTTTCACATTTAGGTAAATCTAAAATTTTATGATCACTCAATTCTTTTCTCCCATAACTCTTTTTTTATATTATTAACATCTTTCTGGAACTATAATCTAATAATAATTTAATTTTATAACTTCGACATATATATATCAAGTAATTTAGTCTAATTAACTAATAAAATATATTTATAAATTATTTTTATTTATATTTAATATTATCATGAATTATTTAGATTAATTTTCTTCTATTAGAAGACTTTTATTGTTTTAAAGAAGAATTTTATATTTTTAAGACAAAATATATCAAATCATTTAAATATATAATACTATATATTTAATTAACTTAGCATAAACATTAATTAAACAATATTTAATAGGCTAAATTTAGCAAATTGTTAGGAGGTTTAAAATGTTAAATTCATTAAATAATATAATGAATTTCTAATTTTTTTATCAATAAAACATAGCTGAAATAAGCACTTTTAAGACATTTTTAATTTTTTTCCATGCTAAAAATATATAATCTATATAATCTTTAAAAGTATTAATCTAGAATCTTTTGGATTAATACTTTTTTATTCATTTTTATACATATTTCATGATTATGTTAATTTCCAAAAAAATCAAATAAGAATAA
>WQUF01000040.1 GCA_009785875.1 Oscillospiraceae bacterium
TTTGCTCACCTCTTTCATAAATATTTCCTCTAATGTAGGTGTCACAATATTAAAACCATTTATACCAATTTTCTCTTTAGCCAGTATGCTGAAAATACTATTCTGGAATTCCTGAGTATTGTCACCTTTAAATTTGATGCTGCTATTTTGATAATCTGGTTCAACCTGAATATCATTCGTATCAAGCTTACTCAAAAACTGCTCCATGCCTTCTTTATTGATAAACTCTACTTCTATCGAATTTGTTAAAAACTGATTTTTTACTTCTGCTATAGTTCCGTCTGTCATCTTTTTTCCATGGTCAATTATAATTATTTTATCACTTACTCTTTCAACATCATCAATAATATGAGTAGAAAATAATATGGTCATCTTCCCTCTTAGCTTTCCTAAAAGGTCAAAAACTTCTTTCCTCCCCATTGGGTCAAGTGCGGATACAGGCTCGTCTAATAAAAGTATTTTTGGATTCGATATAATATTAGAAGCAATTCCTATTCTTTGCTTCATACCTCTTGAAAATTTACCGATTCTTTTTTTGCCTGCATCCTGCAGTCCAACCAATTCCAGCGTTTCATCAATTCTGCTTTTGATATTATCCGAATTATTTAATTCGCAAATAAATTTTAGATATTCATAAGATGTCATAAAATTATAAAACTCTGGAACATCCTGCAAAAATTTAATATCTCTGCTTGGATGTTTAGAATTTACAATTTTGCCTAATACTTGGATTTCTCCGCCATTACTGTCTATAAGCCCATTCAGCAGCTTGAATGTAGTAGTTTTTCCAGCGCCATTAAGCCCTAAAAATCCGCAAATAGAATTTTCTTCTATCTCAAAAGATAAGCTGTCTATCACTGTTTTATCATCATATTTTTTCGTAACATCTGTCAACTTAATCGCTATCATCATTCCCACCCTCTATAAGTAAATATGCTACATTTCCAATATAACTTAAAAGCAGAATAAAAATAACCCATACAGTTTTATTTAAATATTTAGTCTTCGCTTTTTTGCTTATATTAACCAAATTTATAATCATTAGAATTAATTGTAGAAGTATAAGCGGAATAAGTAATAAAATCATTGTTTTAGTCATTTCAATTCACCCCTTACAGTTTCATAAATCTTTTTACAAAAAACATAACAGGCTTATAGTAAAAGCCTTCCAGAGATTTTTTAACTTTGACAAGTTCATCCCTAATTGCTATTTTCTGCGGGCAGCGTATCTCGCATAATCCGCATTTTGTACATAGTGAAGCATTATGCATCTCTTTTCTCATACTGGTCCTCATCAGATATCTTCCTCTGGACATTATAGCCCCTTCTATTTCCCTATCATTATAGCAGGAAAAACATGTTGGTATATCTACTCCATGAGGGCATGGCATACAATAATTACATGCTGTGCATGGAATTTTAATCTTTTCCTGTAATATTGTTTTTACTTTTTCAAATAATTCAAAATCTTTTTCCGGAAAAGAATTTGCCTCTGCATTAGATGCCGTTTCCAGATTTTCATCCAGCATTTCTTTAGTACTCATTCCTGATAACACCACCGTAACTCCCGGATGATTCCATATCCATCTAAAAGCCCATTCAGCAGGAGTTCGTTTGATATATGCATTATTCCAGATATCATAAACCTCTTTTGGAAGTCTCGCAGCAAGCTTTCCGCCTCTTAAAGGCTCCATAACCATAACAGCAAGTCCTTTTGAAGCTGCATATTCAAGTCCGCTTCTCCCAGCCTGATTATTTTCATCAAGAAAGTTGTATTGTATCATACAGAATCCCCAGTCATAACTGTCTATAATTTCTGTAAAATCTGACTTTCCTCCATGATACGAAAATCCTATATTTATAATTTGTCCATTTTCCTTTTTCTCAGCTATCCATTTTTTTACACCAATATCTACAAGCCTGTTCCAAACTTTAATATCTGTCAGCATATGTATCAGGTAATAATCTATATAATCAGTTTGAAGCCTTTTTAATTCTATATTAAAAATCTTATCAAAGTCTTGATATTCCTTTATTAGATACGGCTGTACCTTTGTTGCAATTTTAACCTTGTCGCGATAGCCCTTTGCAAGTATGCGGCCTAACATTTCTTCATTATTCGGATATATATATGCTGTATCAAAATAGTTTACACCATTTTCTATTGCATGAAAAACCAGTTTTTCCGCTTCTTCTAGGTTCCTTGGAAGCCTCATAACTCCATAACCCAACTCAGATAATTTATCTCCATTTTTCGGATTGGTTCTATAAATCATAACACATCATCGTCTCCACATACTAACAAATATTATATACGTTTAATAAATATTATACAACTAATTCCCTGTATTTAATTTATTGCGAAATTAACATTTTTGGTTTGTAGGGGCGACCAGTGGTCGCCAGTTCTTCGATGAATCGGCTAATATATTATATATTTTTAGAAAATCCTCTGTAGCACTGGCGAGCAATGCTCGCCCCTACATGTTTTTGCATTCTTATTAAACCATTGCTGGTTGATTTGTTATTGGCAATATCTTACATTATGCACAGTTGACTAAACTTCGTATTTTTTCTTTTCGTCCTAGCTTTATATTTTCTATCGCTATTGTCATCATTACTATCATTACCATATCTATATTGACTTTC
>WQUF01000041.1 GCA_009785875.1 Oscillospiraceae bacterium
CATAAATGCACCACATTGAACTTTATTAAGATTTCCGGAAGGCTTTCTCTTAAAATTTTATTTAACTTAAGAGACCCTGAGCTTCCTCCCATTAAAAGAAGGACTGGCTTTCTCACTTTAAATTTACAAAATTCTTCTCCAAGAAGTCTGCTTCCATTTAAAAGCTCATCTCTTATAGGGGGACCAGTTAAAACAGCTTTCTTACTACCTATTTTATTCAAACATTCTTCAAAAGTTACACATACTTTTTTGCAAAAAGGAATACATATTTTATTAGCAAGACCTGGAGTTATATCTGATTCGTGAAGTACCACAGGTATATTATTAAAATATGCAGCGATGACAACTGGTACTGATACAAAGCCACCTTTAGAAAATACTATGTTAGGTTTCTCTCTTTTCATAATGCTGCTGGCTTCAGAAAAGCCAAGTATAACTTTAAAAGGATCCGTAAAATTTTTTATAGAAAAATACCTTCTAAGCTTCCCGGTTGAAATTTCAAAATATTTAGTTCCTATGTCGTTTATTAATTTTTTTTCTATTCCATCTTTTGATCCTACATAAATTACATCAAAATCTTTTTTAACCTTTGAAATAATCGCTATATTAGGGGTAACATGCCCAGCACTACCCCCTCCTGTAAATAAAATTTTACTTTTCATTTTATCATCTCCTAAAATCAAAAAACTATAAGAATAAGATTTCACTATCATTTACATAATTATAACATATTATGATTATAAATCAGTCTTATTTATTTTACATATTTTGGTAAATTTTCCATAATTTTTCTTAAATATTTTTATTGAAATTTGGATAAGCTATTTTTGAACACGAGAAAAGGAGGTTGATTTTAAATGGCTAATAGAATAGCAGTTCCAGAAGCAAGAGGTGCAATGGAACAATTTAAAATGGAAACAGCTAATGAATTAGGAGTTAACTTTTCAGGATATAATGGAGACTTAACTGCTAAACAATGTGGTTCTGTTGGTGGAGAAATGGTTAGAAAAATGGTTGAAGCATATCAAAATAAGAATGCAAAATAAATTATAATCATATAAGTATGCTTAGGAGGATTTCACGTGTCAATTGATAAAACAAAATATAAACAAACCAATAGTAATGCTCAAATTCTTCAGAATGTTGTAAATATGGAAGCAGCTGAAGAATTTGGTGTTACATTTTCTGATTTTCATGGAGATCAAACTGCTAGACAATGCGGATCCCTTAGTGGAGAAATCCTGAAAAAAATGAAAGAAGCATACAATAACGAACATTCAAATAAATTTTAGGAGGAATTTGATATGAATAAGAAAGAAAATAAAGGTGCTATGGAACAATTTAAGATGGAGACTGCAAATGAATTAGGAGTTACTTTTTCCAATTATAATGGAGATTTAACTGCTAGACAATGCGGCTCCGTTGGTGGAGAAATGGTTAAGAAAATGGTTGAATCATACCAAAATAGCATTAAATAGTAGATAGTTTAGATAAATTAGGTCATTCTGGTATGTGGTAATTTTCATACCAGAGTGACTTAATTATTTTAATGGTACAAGTAGGGTTTTAAGAATTTCTTAAAGCCCTATAAAAATATATTGCAAAATATGTATTTATATATTATCATACACTTGTTTTTTTAATATACTAATACTGGAGAATATTTTTTCTAAGTTTAAATAGTGGGGTGGTTTTAGTGGATCAAAATGAAATACCGCTTTTGGATGCAATGTATAAAGCAAAAGAAAAAGGTATAATTCCATTTGATGTTCCAGGTCATAAAAAATCCAACAATATTAAAGAATTAGTCGAGTTTATAGGAGAAAGAGCTCTAAGCTTCGATTTTAATTCTTTTAAAGATATTGATAGCCTCAGTCATCCAGAAGGGGCAATAAAAAAATCTCAAGAATTAATGGCAGATGCATTTGGATCAGATCATGCTTATTTTATTGTAAATGGAACAAGTCAAGCAATAGAGGTTATGATTCTATCTGTATGTAAACCAAAAGATAAAATTATTCTTCCAAGAAATATCCATAAAAGCATAATTAATTCTTTAATACTTTGCAATGCCATTCCTGTTTATATTCAACCTGAAATTGACGATGAATATAACTTTGCTACTGGAATAGGAGTCGAAAAGACCATAAAGACCATAAAGGAAAATCCAGATGCTAAAGCTATATTTTTGATAAATCCAACTTATTACGGCATGTGCTCTGAACTTGAAGAGATAAGCGAATTTGCTCATCAATACGGTCTTGCAGTTCTTGTTGATGAAGCCCATGGAGCTCACTTTAAATTCCATCCATCTTTGCCTAATAGCGCAATGGAATGCGGAGCAGATATGGCAGCTGTAAGCGTTCATAAAACAGGAGGATCTTTGACTCAAAGCTCGGTACTCCTTTTAAATACCAGGACAATTCCAAAAGACGTGGTGGAAAAGACTTTAAGCCTTCTTACAACAACAAGCCCATCTTATCTTTTAATGACGAGCCTTGATATTGCAAGAAAAAACTTAGCAATAAACGGTGAAGAGCAGCTTGGACGAGTGCTTGAATGGGTAAGGCAAGCTAAAAACGATATAAATAAAATAGGCGGATATAGCGCATATGGCAGAGAATTAATCGGGAAACCTGGTATATATGATATCGATGAATTTAAACTGGGTATTAGGGTTTCAGACCTTGGAATAACCGGTTTTGAAATTTATGATAAATTATTTAATGAATACAACATTCAATTTGAACTTGCAGATACCCATAATATCTTAGCTGTAACCGGCATAGGTGATAATGAGGAAAATATCCACAAATTAGTATCTGCACTTAAAGATATAAAAGAAAAACTCCCTAAAAAAGAGGAAATTGACATCGAGAAGATACCTTTTAAAAACCCTAAAGTTGTGATAACTCCAAGGGAAGCATTTTATTCAAATAAAAAATTCATTCCAATTGAAAATTCAGTTGGAAAAATCATAGGAGAATCAGTTATGATCTATCCTCCTGGAATCCCAATTTTAGTTCCAGGGGAAGAAATAACCCAAGATATAGTAAAGTACGTTCAGTTTTTAAAGAATAAACACGCAAAGCTTTCAGATATGACAGATAAAAAACTGGAGAACTTTTTAACAGTGATCAGAAGAAAAAAGTGACAAGGAGCGATTACTATGTTTTCTATGCAAAGAATAAATCCTAAAGATACATCATATGATGATGCAAAAATGATCATAGGTGGAATTCCATTCGATGGAACAGTATGCTATAGACCTGGTACGAGATTTGGTCCAAAGCATATAAGAAATGAATTTTACGCTCTCGAAACTTACAGCCCATTTTTAGATTTAGACTTAATGGATTATGATGTCTTTGATATCGGAGATATGGATCTACCTATAGGAGACACACCACTTGTTATAGATACCATATATAATGCAGCAAGCAAACTCATAAAAGATAATAAAGTGCCATTCTTTTTAGGAGGAGAGCACCTTGTAAGCTTTCCTTGTATAAAAGCAGCTTTCGAAAAATATGCTGACCTTTATGTTATCCACTTAGATGCTCATACTGATACTAGAGATATTTACTTTGGAAACAAATTATCCCATGCAAACATCATAAGAAGGTGTTGGGATTTCTTGGGAGACAATAGGATATATCAATTCGGCATCAGATCTGGATCCAGGGACGAATTTTACTGGTCACTTAAGGATAACCATACAATAATGAGAAAGTTCGATCTTGGAGGTCTATCACTTTTACCAGATAAATTAAAGGATAAAAGCGTTTATGTTACAGTGGACCTTGATGTATTAGATCCATCTATATTCCCAGGTACTGGAACACCAGAAGCCGGAGGCATAACTTATAAAGAAATAGAGGAGCTTTTTTTAGTCATGGGCAAGTTAAATATAGTTGGAGCCGATATTGTAGAATTGTCTCCGGATTACGATACAAGCGGCGTATCAACAGCAGTTGCTGCAAAAGTTTTGAGAGAAATGATGCTCTCCATCGTAAAAAACAAATAATAATCTAGGTAAACTAAGAAATATAGTTTACCTATAATTTTTTTTATCATATAATAGATTAGGTGATGATTATGAATTATATAACAAAAAGTGCCAATGAGACTATTCGTATAGGCGTAAAATTAGGTAGTATATTAACAAATTCTGATGTGATTGCATTGACTGGAGAATTAAGTGCTGGTAAAACCCACTTCATAAAAGGCATCGCTAGAGCCTTAAATATAAAAGACGAAATTACATCCCCTACTTTTACCATTGTAAATGAATATTCCGGAATTATCGATTTAAATCATTTTGATTTTTATAGATTAAAAAATGAAGATGACCTTATAAACATAGGATTTGATGAATATATATTTTCTGATAAAATAACAGTAATTGAATGGGCAGATCTAATACCTTCCTGCCTTCCGGAAAGTTATATTGAGGTTAAAATAAACATATTGAGCGATGGAGAAAGAGCGATTTCCATCAAAGGTATAGGCAAAAAATACGAATTTTTAAAGAGGACTAAGTTATGAATATTCTTAGCATAGATACTGCCACAGATATAGCTTCTGTTGCAATATTAAAAGATACAAAACTCCTTGGTGAGATTAATTTAAATATTAAAAATAGCCATTCCATGGTAATCATGGATATGATAATATATATATTAAAAACTTTAGAGTTAACTTTAGAAGATATATATGGAATAGTTGTTTCAAAAGGTCCAGGATCTTTTACAGGTCTTAGAATTGGGATTTCCACTGCAAAAGGGATATGCCATGGATCGAATAAACCTATAATTGGAATATCGTCTCTAGATTCTTTAGCTTTTGGGGCTATGTATTTTAATGGTAAAATAGTGCCAATATTGAATGCCCTAAGAGAAAATGTTTATACTTGTATTTTTAAAAATATAGAGGGTTCTTTGAACAAGCTCACTGATTATATGTTCATCTCGGTTTATGATTTAAAGAATTTATTAAAAGATGAGAAGGATATCCTTTTTGTAGGCGACGCAGTAAATACATATGGGGATATACTCCTTAATATATTTCCAAACTCTACTCTTTGCAATAATATGTTTAACTATGTTAAAGCATCAAATTTAGGAATATTAGGCATGAAGAGCTTTAAAGATGGACAAAAAGATGATATTGAATCTTTTGCTCCCATATATTTAAAAAAGTCTTATGCTGAGGAAATCCTTGAAATGGAGAAAAAATGAGCAATATTTCAATAAGCCCATTAGATGAGGAGTACATAGAAGGTGTCTATTTTATTTGCACAAAATGCTTTAGTATACCATGGTCAAAGGAAAGCATCAAAAATGAGTTATCAAATAATTTATTTTCCAACTACTTAGGAGCATTTATTGAAGATAAATTAGTAGGCTTCATAGGGATGTGGGCTATAGTAAATGAGGGTGAGATCACAAATATAGCTGTCCTTCCTGAATATCAAAATAAAGGTGTGGGAGCAAAGCTTTTAAAGAAATTAATAAAGCTTTCCCAAGATAAAAAATTAGAAAACTTATATCTAGAGGTGAGATTTTCAAATTTAAGTGCTCAAAGCCTATATAGAAAGTTTGGTTTTAAGACCTATGGGCTCAGAAAGTGTTACTATTCTGATAATAAAGAGAATGCTATTTTGATGAGCAAATGTTTACTAGGTTAAATTTTATTACACCCAGCTACAAAAATAGCCTTTTTTATGCAAAAAAATAAATACGTTATGAATTTTCCTGCTTTTTTTTACAATTAGATAGTATTATTTTTATAGGAAGAAATTTTTTTAGTATTTTATTACATTTATTACTATTTATTGCTTTACAAAAATTGCTATATTAGATTGTAAAATTTAATTAAATTTTATCATATAGTGATTTATTAAGTTTAGTTAAATATGTTATAATATAAATACTGGATATATAATTTTTATAAAATATTTTATTTGAGGTGAGAAAGTGAAATATTGGGTACATGAAAGATATAACGAAAAAAGATTTGCTATCCTTCATAAGTCAACCTGTAAGTTTTGCAGCGATGAAAAGATACTGCTGCAGAACAGCAAAAATAATGTCAACGACAGATGGCACGGTGGTTTTGACAGCTTAAAAGATGCATTGGATTTTGCAGCGTCAATTGAAAATTGTCAGATTTACCAATGTAAAGTTTGCAATCCTATTGATCAAGCTCAAGGTTCATATGATGATATTGGACTAGCTTTACATGATACTAAAACTTTGACCATTGTTGAAAATGGTACATCTAAAGTTGTAAGCAATATACCAGATATGGATTTCTTCAAAGAAATCAAATCAAAATTTCCAAATGCATATTTAGATGGCGCAAAATTAGTTCTTCCTGGTATTACTTTAAATGATTTGCAAGAGAGATTCCCTACTTTGACAGAAAGCATGCTGAGATCGAGATTTTCAGGCGTAGCATTTAACGCTCCTAAAATCGACTTTAGAACTATAAAGCAAGCGTTTCCAAGTGCATATCTTGACGATGATAGATTAATTCTACCTGAAACAGATTTTGATAAATTAAAATCAAGATTCCCAGAATTAACTCAGGATGCATTAAAGGCTAAATTCCCTAGTGTAGTGTATAACGCTCCAAGAGTAGATTTTAACACATTAAAATCAAAGTTCCCTAATATCTATATGAATGGTGCAAGGCTTGTACTGCCAAATACTACTTTTGCAGATTTAAAATCAAAGTTTCCTTATATAACAATGGATGCATTAAAAGAGAGATTCAAGGAGATATCATTTAACGCAAGTGATATTGATTATAAAACGTTAAAAGAAAAGTTCCCTAATATCTATCTAAAAGAAGGAACATTGTATTTACCAAATCTTACATTTAGTGATTTGAAGCAAAAATTCCCAGATCTTACAATGGAGGCTTTAAGAGATAGATTCCCAAATATTGTCTTCGGAGAAGAGAAAAAGAAGAAGAAATCTGGAATATGGGGACTCATACTTGGAATATTGGCTTTACTTATTTTGATTGCCTTACTCATTTGGCTTACAAGATTTAGTTCATGTAATTTGTTCAATACTGCAAATAGTAATGGTACTACTACAACTACAACAAATAAGACTGCTTCAGCTACAACAACATCAAAACCAAATAGCGCAGTTGCAGTGCCTACTTTTGACCAAATTAAAGCAAAGTTCCCTGATGCCACTAATGCAAATGGAACTCTTACATTACCATCTGCTAGTTTTGATGATTTAAAAGCACAATTCCCAGATTTAACTTTAGATGCATTAAAATCCAAATTCCCTAAAGTTGTATTTGGCAAAGACTCTCCAAATAATACTACAGCGGCAAATACTACTGCTGCACCAAATACTACTGCAGCAACTACAACTACTACAACTACGACTACAACACAAAATACTACTGCTGCACCAAACACTACCCAGGCAAATACTGGAGCACCTACTTTTGATCAAATAAAAGCTGCGTTCCCAGATGCAACATTAACAACAACCACTAAGCTCACGCTTCCAACAGCAAGCTTTGAAGATTTAAAGGCTAAGTTCCCTGGTTTAACTATGGATCAATTGCTTGCAGCTTTCCCTAATGTTGAATTTGGTAAGAGCTCAACTGGAACCTTTAGTGCAGGTTCATTTACAACAACGGCTAATCTAAACT
>WQUF01000042.1 GCA_009785875.1 Oscillospiraceae bacterium
TCTTAGATAATAAATCGTGATTGCAGATGATAAAAAAATCATCACCTTCCTTTTTTAAATTTAAAATGCCACAGATTTTAGTCTTATCATCTAATAAAAAAACGTTACTTTCACAAATGGAAAGACCTTTGACTATATAATTATCGCAAAGCTTAGTGTCGAGATTCTTATATAAAGTTATGTTGGTAGGAACTTGGATGAGTTTAGATCTATCGATAAAGGTTAAATAATCGTAAAACTTAGTCAAAACACTATCGAAGCACCTAGGGTCAAAAGTGGTTATGAAGGTGAAAAGCTTAGCACCACGATATTTTAGTATGGTGCTGATTATGTAGGGGCGGTCGAGTTTGTAAGCGACACCAATGACGATCTTTTCTCTTTGGCAGATTTCACGGAGCTGTATGGTTGTAAGCTGCTGCAAATCTTCAAGAGTGTAGCTTTCATTTAATGGCTTGGTGGTGCGATGTAATTCATAAGTATAGCTCATGTTAATCTCCTTAATATATTTTAAATTCAGTATATAATATGTCCTCTGGTGACACAGTGTCACCGTGAGGACTTATACTATCATCCATCAATAAAGCTTCACCATTTAAGTTAAAGTTATTCTTTACTTTAAAAGCCAATTCATTGCTATGAAAAGACTTAATTAAGGCTTCTAATGCAAATGTTTGCCTGCATTATTGTTCTAAGTAAATTTTTTTCAAGTTTTGTTTCTATTATGTCTAATATTTTGTCGAAATCTATATTAGATTCATTGTACGCTAGTTGCAATAAAACATATATCATCACCATAGATAAATATATGTTCTTTATCTATATAATAAATTAAAGATCCCAATGGTGCAAAATAGTCGTTAACATTTATTACAATTGACTGAACTATAGGGGGTGGCGCAAAACCCCAAAAAAGTTATTTTTTATAGCTAGATTTTATGGAAATAAGTCGCCTTAAATTGTATAAACATGCATATAATTGAATAATCGTATTATTTCTAATTAACCCATCCATTTTTAGTTTTTTACCACCCAAATTATATTTTATAAATCCGTTTGGAGATTCACACTTGTTTCCTCTATGAGAGTATGATTCCTCTCCTTCAGGACTATTAACAGATTTATCAGCTAACTTTAATGCTTTAAATTCTTCAATATTGATTGTAACTCTTTTGTTTTTACTTTTATCTAAGCATTTATCTTTGATATCACACAGCTGACAATTTTCTGCTTTAAATGCAACTTTATCTTCAACTTTTGTTTCGACTTTTTCTAGAAATTGACCAACTGGGCATATTAAATAATCCTCGTTTTCAGATAGCTCAAAACTGTAATCGGTTATTTTTTTAGTTGCATTTTCACTTTTTAATGTTTTAACTATCGGAGTAACATCATTTTTGGTTAATATTTCTAAAATATCAGTTGTTCCATATCCTAAATCCATAGTTAAAGATTTTGGTTTGTATTTTTTTATTAGAGGTTCAACCATATCTAAAAAAACTGCTGAGTCTGGATTCTTATTAGATATGTACGCATAAACGATTAAACCATATTTTCCTTCTTCAACAAATTGAACATTATAGCCTGCAATATAACTACCATTTTTGTCTTTTAGAAGAACTGAATCATTGTCAGTTCTTCCATAAGAAGTACGGTTAAATTCGCTTAATATCAGTGTTCTTTCTTTGTTTAACTCTAATTTTTTACTTGCTTTAGATTTTAAATCTTCACTAGAGTTAGGATCTTCACGAATAGTTGTCCACTTCTTGTTTGAACGAGAAATATTAGTATCTGTTATTATTTTATGACGATTATTATGTGCTTCAAAAAAAGTACCATCATCGTATAAATTTAAAAGATCCAACTCAATTTGCTTACATATGTATTCAATTGATAAATCAAAAATATCATTGATATGCAAATCAAGAATTTTTAAAAATCTGAAAAATTCAGTTCTCTCTGGAAAGTGAGAGAGACCTTGAGATAAATAATGTAGGTTAGATCCTGGTGAATTAAAATTACTTAAATTTCTAATAGAAATATTGCGATATAATGAGTACAAGTATATCTTTAAAAGTACTTTATAGTCAAAATGTGGTCTGCCACCAATTAATTCATTTGATTTATAATATTGCTTAAAAAAAGAAAGATCTAGATTGTTTACAAAGCTGTTAATCACGATACACATTGGTAATAATTTTGAGGGGTCAAAAGTAGTAAGATGTTCAGTTTCAAAACTTTTGGGTTGATAAATTTTTTCAATCCATGTAGAATTAAATTGTGACTTATTCATTATAAAAGCTCCTTTGCTAAAATTACATCCAATTTAATTTTAACAGGAGTTTTTAATTTTTAAAGCTTTATTCACAATTTTGTATGAATATTAATTTGTTAAAATATGTAATTATAGGGTTTTGCGCCACCCCCTATACAATTATTAGTATATGCATCAGGGTCATTAGCATATGGCGCTACGATTGCTGTTATTGTCCAGGAAATTTTTACTATTCCTTTGACATTATTTATATTTGGTGCAAATATTGGAAGATGCACTATTTGAGTCGGTGCAAGTATTCCCGAGTACAAAATAGTTACTTTTTTATCATCACAAAACAAAATATTATCGGTATCTTCTTGGCAATATCCATAGCCTTGTTCTTCTGTTGTAAGATTACCATCAATGACAGCATTATGAATCAATAGTGTCCGACCAAGATGAGGTATTATATCATCGCTCTGAGCCATTAATTTGCCTATTTTATTTACAGAAAGTGGAGATGCAAGACTAGTTCCAGATGCAGTGGCTAAAGAACCAGCTTGTAAGCCAACTAAGACAAATGGATGATCAATGCTTCCACCAAAATCAAGAAAGTCTGGTTTAATTTTTGCTCCTTCACGACCGTATCCTATACAGCTATATGATGCCCTTGTTTTTGAACCATCTGCTTGATAAATATATGCACCTATTCCTAACCCGTTAACCATATCAGCAGGAGACTGAATCCGATTTAAAGGTTCGTCTAAATCACCATCATTTCCTGCCGCTACACAAAACAAAGGATTGGTTTCATCATTGGCTACATCATAAGTTAGCAAATCCGTAGCATAGGTAAAACGATTTATACTATCATCTATAATTGCACCAACCGGACCAAATGATAAATTGTAAAGTTTTATATCTGTGCGGTTTTTTACAACCATTTCTATTACATCTATTGCTTCATATAGCTCAAAATCATTTTTGTCTTGAATCGGAAGCACTCTATAACTTTCTACAGATACACATGGTGTAGGAAGTATATCTGCTTTACTTTTGCCTGCTAAATTTCCATGCAATATTACTCCGCTTACAGCTGTGCCATGAGAAATGCAATCTTTGTCAAGGGTAGTTGAAACACAGTCATTAGCGTTAACATACCCTTTCAACAATGGAACTGTATCATCAGCACCACCATCAAAAACCCCAACAGTTATCATGGACTTTTTATTTGATGGATTAACTTGAGGAGCATTTCCACTAGATAAGCTTCTCACTGGAGTTACAACCACTCTACCTAAAGGATGCACAGCTCTTAATGGATTGAAGTGTTTTATATTTTCAAGATCTAAAAGGCTACATTTAGCACTTACAAATGTTAATCCATCCTCATATGTTTTCACTTTCGTATTTTCAATAGGGATTTTGCTTGTTAAATAGAATAAATTCAGCATCCTCTCAAGCTCATTTTTCAAGGGATGCAATATAATTTCAACTGTACCAGATTGCCAAGTATCAGGAAATCCCATAACTTTCTCATCAGGACGAAGAAGATCAAACGAATGAATGGATCCAATTTGATTCCGCCATGCCTCTATGCTGTCTTTTTCGCCAGATGTCAAAGTATTTTTTAACTTTTGAATCACATCCTCAACTGTCCTTACAAAATAGAGCTTAGCTGCCTGTTCTTCATCAACACCATTTATAAAGCTATATTTTCTACCTCCTACAATCTTCATTCCATCAGCAGTAGTCAATTGAACAGGAACATATGATTTAGCTTCGAATTTCGGTTCCATACGAATGCACATAATTTTTTCTTCAAGAAATATTTCTCGTTGTTCTTTAATTTCTAGAAAAACTCTATCAATATCATCAATAATTTTTTGCTTTGCTAATCCATATTCATTAGGAATCATCTTGGATCCACCACTAACTCTCTTGATCATTGGTTCTATATAAAGCTCTCCATGAGCAATAATTGGATACTTTTTATTTGTCATATAGTTATACCTCCTTGACCGTTGACAAGTATCGTGAAACAGTTGCTAAAGGAATTTGAGTTATTTTCGATATATCTCTTTGGACTAAATGAGGAAACTCTCTTTTTAGAGAATTGCATATTGAAATCTTCTCTTCTTTGGTTTCCAATTGAGATATTTTAAACAGTTCCATCAAAACGATTATATTAGCATCAGAATCAGGATTTAACAAAAATTGCCTTTTTATATGCTCACACAATCTGCAAATATCAGCTGCATTTATATTTTTTGAATTATGAGATAAATATTCAAGTGTACTTGGTTTTACATTATCTTTTATCTTCCCTATATGCCTTTGAATCAATTGTGCTCGTTCAGATTCTTCAGGCATAGGAATATCAATAGCACGATCAAAACGCCTCCAAATCGCTTTATCCAACAACTCCGGATGATTAGTTGCTCCAATAATAATACACGAAATAGGGCATGATTCCAGTTCCTTTAAAAGCACATTAACTAATCTTTTTAACTCCCCTAAATCACTTGCATCATCTCTTCGCTTTGCTATAGCATCAAGTTCATCGAGAAACAAAACTGCATTCTGATTTCTTGCATAATCAAATATATTTCGAATATTTTGTCCTGACCTTCCAAGATAGCTAGATATCGACGATGCAAGATCTAAAGTAACTAGAGGTAGTTTAAGTTCATAAGATAACCATTGTACTATGTATGTCTTTCCTACACCTGGCTTACCAGTAAGAAGAATACTATTAGGGGGAATAATATCCTCATCTAAAAATTTATTCAACATTCTGCGTTCTTTGATAAAATCATCGAGTTGTGTACGAATATATTCGTCTAATATTGGATCTAACATCTCTATAGGTTCTGTTAATTTTACTAGTGAATACCTCGTCTCATGATCAACTGGTAATGGAGACATATCTAAAGCACGAGCTCCAATGTTTTCAAAGTTGGAATATGATAATATTCTTGTTATCTCTGCCGCTCTTTCTGGATGATCCTTCTTTATTTTTTTTACAATCGCCAAAGCAGTTGCTTCAACATTCTTCTTATCAAACTCTAAACTTGCGCGTATAAGTCGAGTGAGTAAATCAAAAATATCCATTTGTTCCACCTCTTAAAATTATAAATATTGATACAAGAATATTGTATCTAATTATCATGTATTAATCAATAAAAATGTTCCATTATTAATAAATATTCATTATTGGAACAACTTTAATGTTTCCTTATTAATTATCATATTCAAAGATATTAAAAAAAGTGAATAAATATCTTTTTTTATTTCTAAAGCATTTTTTTATCACAAAAATTAAAATTTATGATATAATAATCATATAGAATGTTAGTTCGTATATTACTTTGATGAGGTGGTTTTATTGAATTTACTCGTAACTATCAAACAAGCTGGCAAGAGGAAAGCAAAGATTGTAGATAAAAACTTAATGGTTAGCGATGATGTGAAAATTTTAAAGGATTTAATCTGCGACATCGTAACAAGTGAAGTTAAAAGATTTAACGAAATAGGTTTCGAAGAAGATATCTTTAATTTCTTAACGAGCTCTGAAATTGAGGATAATGCATCTATAGGGAAAGTATCTTTCAATGAAAAACATAACAAAAATAAACAAGACTTAAATAAGGCAATTGAAAATGCTTTGCAATGTTTTGAAGATGGCATTTTTAGAGTATTTATAAACGAAGAAGAAAAAGAAAATTTAAACGATGAATTGAATTTAACAGATGGCGACAAATTGGTATTCATTAAATTCACCATGTTAGCTGGCAGACTGTGGTAGAAATATAAAGGGGATGTTATTTTGGACAAACTGGAATTTAAAGAATTGGTGCTAAAATATTCTAAAGGCGATTATTACGATAAAAGGTACGAAGATTTTGAAAGAATAAAAGATGTCCTCTGGGATGAAGATGTTAAGACCATGGAAGATGTCTTTAATGGATCTAAATTTTCTTATATATTAGAATTATTTGGTGAAAATAACGCAAATATTTTTAAAATCATCTGGAATAAATGCAGCGAATTCACTTACGCAGTAGGTTATTATCGGCGACCATTTAGAACTAAAATAAACACAAAATTATATTTAAATGCATATGCTAATAAGATGATTGAATATGCACGGTTATTAAAAGATGATTTTACCTTAGAAAAATATCTAAATCAAATAACAGAGAATAAATATCATGGATCTGTGATTTCAGATTTAATCGCTTACGAGATAGATGAAAATAATGAATCTATTTTAGAGAAAATTAAAGATATAATCTACGGGGACAATCAAAATGGCTTTTTAACAAGACCTATCATCAAAGGGCTTTTAATGAGCAAGGATGAGAAATGCTACAAGATGGTGGGAGATCTTCTCTTAGCTGCAAAGCTGCAAGAAGGCTTAAGGCAGAACATTGTAGAATCTGTAGATGAGACACAAATCGAAAGCTTTAAATACATGTTAAAAGTGATTTTAGACAATGATCTTTTGAGATTTTCTTCTGTTGTAAGGTCTGTAGGTGTGTGGACTGGTTTAGGATTAGAAGCTGAAAAGCCATCTTTAGTGAAGAAGGTATTTGGAATCATCTGCAACTGCCTCTCAGACGAAGAATTTAAAAATAAATCATTAGATTCAAATGATACCATAGAGATATATGGTGCTCTTTTTGCTGAAGGGTTCATAGAAATAAACAATGCTAAAGCTCTAATTAAAAAATTAATAGACTCAAACATGAAATACAAGCGTTTAACTGCTCTATACTTTTTAAATAATATACAAGATACCTTATTCCAATACGAAATCGCTAAGGATCTATTAAATGAAAATGATTTAGAGATAGTAGCATGGGCAAACTTAAATATCCAGAGTTCATTAAATATAGCTAAAGATAAATGTGATGCATTATTTAAAAGCTTAAAAGTAGTTGCTACTAACATTAAAAAAGAGCAAAGCTTTAAGCCAAGCGTATTTCCTTGGTGTGAAATCTCAATTAAAAAAGAGGATGTATTATCTAAAATGCTAAACTTTGCTAAAAAAAGTGAAGATGATAATAACTTGGATGATCTAAGCGAGTTTATAAGTCTGATGAATCCATGGTCTAGAGAGAGCTATATTGAAGCAATTTCTAAAGCAAATACCAAAAAACAAAGGGATACACTTATTTCAGCCATCGGTGATAAGAGTGAATCTGTAAGGATTAAGGCATTAAATACGAGTTCAAAGCTCAATTTGACTGAAGAAGAATATAAAAAGATGGAGGATTATTTGAGATTTAAATCTGGAGACTTGAGGAAAGGTCTGATCAGCCTTTTGATCAAAGAAAAACCCAGTAACCTCTATGAGACTATCGAAAGGCTACTTACGTCGAACCTCGAAGAGAAGAAGCTAGCTTCCCTGGATTTAAT
>WQUF01000043.1 GCA_009785875.1 Oscillospiraceae bacterium
TAATTCCTCAAGCTTCTTTTTCACATCGATTCTTGGAAAGAGGATTTCCCCCTTATTTATTTGTGTACCTGATTTCGTTCCATTAAATTCTTTTAAAGAATGAAAATCTATTAAATTTATATTGTATTCTTTGCTAATTTTACAGGATGTTTCGGGTAAAAATGAACTTAATAAAACAGATATAAATCTTAAGGTTTCTGTTAAATTGTATAAAACAGTGCTAAGCCTATCTTTTTTGCTATCATCTTTAGCAAGAATCCATGGTGACGTTTCGTCGATATATTTATTAGCTCGTCTAATAAGCATCCAAATAGCTTCAAGAGCTTCAGGTACTCTTAATTTATCCATATAATCCATGACCATTTTTGGAGTACTCAAAGCAAGATCAATTAATGAATCGTCGATTTTTTCTTTCTTTAAAGGTTCTGGAATTATTCCATTAAAGTATTTAAAAATCATGGCAGAGGTCCTTGAAACGAGATTACCAAGATCATTGCAAAGGTCTGAGTTTATTTTATTTATAAATGTCTCATTAGTAAAATTGCCGTCTTGACCAAATGGAATTTCTTTAAGAAGATAATACCTAATTGCATCTTTACCGAAATGTTTTTTAAGGACAAGGGGATCTACTATATTGCCTTTTGATTTTGACATCTTATCTTCATTGAATAATAACCATCCATGACCGAAGACTTGCTTTGGAAGAGGAATATCCAGTGCAAATAAAAGAATTGGCCAATAAATGGTGTGAAATCTAAGGATATCTTTTCCTATTACATGTAAATTAGCTGGCCAAAACTTTTCAAATAAGCTTAAATCATCGCTTCCATATCCTAAAGCCGTTATATAATTTGCAAGTGCATCTATCCAGACATAAATAACATGCTTTTCATCAAATGGAACTTTTATTCCCCAATCAAAGGTGGTCCTTGAAACACATAAATCTTGGAGACCAGGTTTTAAAAAGTTATTTAACATTTCATTTTTTCTAGATTCAGGTTTAATAAAATCAGGATTATCTTCTATATATTTTATGAGTCTATCTGCATATTTGTTCATCTTAAAGAAATAAGCTTCTTCTTTTGCTTTTTCAACGGGTCTCCCACAATCAGGGCACTTACCATCTTTTAGCTGAGATTCTGTCCAAAATGCTTCATCTGGAGTACAGTACCAGCCTTCATAGGAGCCCAAGTAAATATCTCCCTGATCATAGAGCTTTTGAAATATCTTTTGAACTGCTTTTTCGTGATAATCATCAGTTGTCCTTATGAATTTATCATACTTAATGTCTAACTCTTGCCACAGGTTTTTAATTTCATCTACAATTTCATCGATATAGGCTTTTGGAGCCATGTTTTTTTCTTCAGCGATCCTTTGGAGCTTTTGTCCATGTTCATCGGTACCAGTTAAAAACATAACATCATATCCAGTCAACCTTTTAAATCTTGCAATTGCATCGCATACTACAGTGGTGTAGGTATTTCCGATGTGGAGTTTATTTGATGGGTAGTATATAGGGGTTGTTATATAAAAATTTGACATATTTTCCTCCTTAAAAAAACCTCTATGTATTTAAAATACATAGAGGTGAACCACTCTAATTCTCTTCTTTCCTTCATACATAGCATAATCATATGTAAAAAATACTTTGTTTATTTAGGATCAGGGTCAATATCTATATGGTATTCATCAATTGATTCTAATTCATTGTCTAATTTTTCTTTTGAAATATTTTCTTTTTTGTTATATAATTTTTCGAATGCCATATAAGTGGCTACACAGCTTCCGATAGTAAACAATGTTAGAAAACCATTTTTAACAAGTCTTTTCATAAATACTTCCTCCATATTTATTTGTAATTATATGATATCATTTAAGTTTTATTTATTCAATGTATTATTATTATTGACCAGTAATTATTTTTTTATGCTATTGCAATAATATATTGTATATTTTATTCTCTCTAGTTAAAATTAAGCTATAAATAATTTTAAGAGGTATTTTATGAGTTTTAAAAGTAAATTGGATAATTTTTGGTACTATTATAAATATCATACGATTATAGGAATATTCGTAGTTTTGGCGGTTTTTTTTATGATTTTTACAAGCCGGGGTAATAAATCTTCAGATTTTAATATGGTTGTGTTTTCTATGAATAATCCTATTGAGGATACAAATATTCAGCAGGATTTAGATAACATAATTGTCACAGATAAAAATAAGAAGGAAGTTAAAATTAATTTTTTACCTTATGACATAAGCGATCCAACCTCTCAAACCAGTGCTACGGCTATACAAGCCTTAACTGTTTGGCTTGCAGTTGGTGATGTGGATATTTTAATAGCAAATGAGGAAGCAATTAAACAATATTCAGTTGATGAAGATGGAAATAATTCTTTTGTGTTCGTTCCTTTAAATTTTATAAACATAAGTTCTATTAAAACCATAAAGGATGTTGATAATGAGGATATTGGTCTACTGGTTTCTGATATTCCTAAATTTAAAGGACTTGATTTTTATGATAAGGATCTATATCTTGCTGTAGTTTCAGGTGGTAAGTATAATGATAAAGCACAAAAGGTTATTGATTATTTGCTGAATGTGAATAATTAAATAATGTTTCTTAAG
>WQUF01000044.1 GCA_009785875.1 Oscillospiraceae bacterium
GTAAAAAAAACGCCCGTGAAAGGACGTTTAAATAAATATTATGTATTAAAAAGGAGACAAAAAGAATAATGTTTAGTTAAATTAAAAATTATTTAATTTAAACTATAAATAATTATAACACTATAACAGTACTTTGTCAAATATTAGGGAAAAATAAAAATAAGGATCCTTTAGCTCATTTAAATTTTATTATTATTTCTTTGTATAAATAATATAAACATGTAAATAATATATGATATATAGAACACACATTCTTATATTATAAAAGAAAGGGAGTATTTACATGCTTAACTGTACTTATAACTATATATATAAAAAAAATGAATTAAAAAATGTCATTTTAAACTTTAACCAATACATGGGCATGTTCCTTGTCTCTGTCATGCTTGTTTTTTCTGCTTATGGTTTAATAACTTCATTTAAAAATAAAAAAGGATTTATTTTAATCTTTTGTTATTTAACCCTTAGCATTTTATCAATAATTTTATTAGTTACTTTAATCTTAAGCATTGTAGAAAATTTTAAAGCGTATAGAAATTCCTTGGGAATAAATCAAACTATAAGATTCCAGGATGAAACCTTATGGTACAGCTGTGGGAAAGAAGAATATTCGATACCAGTAAAATATATTTCGAAGATTAAAAAGATAAAATATTTTTATGTATTTGAGCTTGACTCAGGATTTGTAGATAAATCTTTAATAAATCCAAAAATACCTCATAGAGGAGCAAGATTACCAGATTTAATACTCCTTGCAAAAGGGTTAAATGTTAACTTAGAATTATGATATAAAACATTATAATTCTGTGTTAAAATATAACTTGTAAAATAAATAAAATGGGAGGATTTTTATGGCAGATATTAAAATTGGAATTATAGGTTGTGGTGGAATCGCTAATGGTAAGCACTTACCGGCAATTAGTAAATTGAACTATGTTAAAATTTCAGGCTTTTGCGATTTGATAAAGGGAAGGGCAGAAGAATGTTTAAAAAAATATGGGAACGTCGATAGCAGAGTCTATACAGATTATTTGGATCTATTAAAAGACGAGAGCATAGATGCTGTCTATGTATGTACACCAAATAGCTCTCATGCAGAAATCTCTATAAAGGCTATGGAATCAGGAAAGCATGTAATGTGCGAAAAACCAATGGCTATAAATAGCAAAGAAGCAAGAGCCATGCTCGATGCATCGAAAAAATACAATAAAAAGCTTAATATAGGATATCAGAATAGATATAGACCAGAGATTCAATTTTTAAAACGATATTGCATGGATGATGGGCTTGGAGAAGTATATTTTGCAAAAGCTCATGCCATAAGAAGAAGAGCTGTGCCAACTTGGGGTGTGTTTTTAGACGAGAAAAATCAAGGAGGGGGTTCATTAATAGATATTGGAACTCATTCTTTAGATCTAACCCTTTGGCTCATGAATAATTACAAACCGAAAACAGTCCTTGGGCAAACTTACCACAAGTTAAATAAACTTGAGAATGCTGCAAATGCCTTTGGCTCTTGGGATCCTGAAAAGTTTACAGTAGAAGATTCAGCATTTGGATATATCGTAATGGAAAACGGAGCCAGCATATTTTTAGAAACTAGTTGGGCTTTAAATATAACTGATGTTGGAGAATCAAAGTGTACACTATGTGGAACAAAAGGTGGAGCAGATTTAAATAAAGGACTGAAGATAAATGGTGAGGAATATAGCAAGCTTTATATCAAGGAAATAGATGTAAGCGCAGGTGGCGTAGATTTTTACGGAGGAAAAGTTGAAGCTCCTGGAGAAATAGAATCCAGATTGTTTATGGAAAGCATCTTAAATGATACAGAGACCTTTGTAAAGCCTGAAGAAGCCTTAGTTGTAACTGAAATACTAGAGGCAATTTATACATCAGCTAAACTTGGTGAAGTTGTAAACATGATGTAAGGGGGATATAAAATGGATGTCGCTTTGCAGTTATACACTGTTAGAAGAGAATTAAATAATGATTTTATGAATACCTTACGAAAGGTATCTGAAATTGGATATAGAGCAGTTGAATTTGCAGGCTTTTATGGAATTAATGGAAAAGATATGAAAAAGGCTTTAGACGACCTTAACTTAAGACCTGTAGCATGTCATACAGCATTAAATGAAATTAAAGAAAACTTTAACGAAGTAGTTCAATATAATATAGAGATCGGCAATAAAACCATAATATGCCCATATCATAGTTGGAAGGATAAAGCTGAGTGCTTATCTGTAGCATATGAGTTAAATGATATTGGGAGAAGGCTTAAAGAAAGAGGGCTCTCTTTTGGATATCACAATCATAGCCATGAATTTAATCTTTTAGATGGGGAATATGGCTTAGATGTTTTATTTAATAACACTGATGCAAGTTTAGTTAAAATGGAATTGGATATTGGTTGGGCTTTCGCTGCTGGTGTTGATGTTCTGTCTTATTTAGATAAGTGGAAAGATAGATTATCGCTTATACACATTAAAGATATGAATATCAATAAAGTTCAAGTTCCAATTGGCGAAGGCATCATAGATTATAAATCAATAATAAATAAAGTAAAGGAAATTGGTTTAGACGATGTAATAGTAGAATCTGACGACCCTAAACCAGATG
>WQUF01000045.1 GCA_009785875.1 Oscillospiraceae bacterium
AGGTCTTTGAATAAAAGGCAATCCTTCGACTTTCTACCTCTTGATGCAGCTGATGATGATTTATATAGCATGGGGAAAGCCATTGGAGATTCTTTAATAGTTATGCCTAAGTCTATAGAAAAGTCTACAGCTTTTATTTTAACGGAGGGCTAAAAGATGGAAGAGATTAAAGTAATTTATAGCTTTGAACTTGAGAACGGGAACACTCGTTTAGTTTCCGTTAAAGATATGCGCAGTGATATTGATGAAGCCCAATTAGTTGCTCTTGGAAATATGATGATTGACAAAGGTGGAGAATATAATGGATCAAAATTTGTAAAGCTCTTAAAAATTCAAAGAGTTGTAACAAATAAAGAGACATTTATCATATAGGGGACTGTTGCATAATGAATAAACATGCGTCAGCATGTTTATTCATTATGCACAATTAAACTGTAATTCCAACTTATTTTCTAACCACATAGATATTTAGCTGATCTAAAGTTATATTTTATGAATAGAATAAAGTATAATATTCTGTGGGAAGAATTAAAAAAAGCAAGCGCAAAACTATTTTAAAAAATTTTGCGCAAGCTTAAGCGATTCATTAGCACTGAATTATAAAGTTCAATGACATTTATATCTTATTCATCTTCAAATAAAAATGTGCATTATTTAAAAAAATATCTGTTAATCATCTGCTAATTAAGTTATTTTAATATTAAAAGGAGTACTGATGGTAAGATGAATTTTATATCAATGAGTCTCATAGAGAAACATCTTAATATTTTCTATAATATAATATTAAACTAAATATAATATTATAAAACGTGTCAAACATCTCTGGATTTATTTGCTTGTTTCAAATCTTTTTCTTCTTCGAATTCTTCGACCCACTCAGCAAGTTTCCTCTGGAGAAGTTCTTTGTCGGGCAAATATAAACTATACTCAGAGGCATAAATGTTTGCACCTTCTGGCAAGGTCAATTCTACAACACTATCGTTCTTTTCTTTGCAAAGCAAAATGCCAACCGTAGGATTTTCCTTCTCAGTCCTGACATATCTGTCAAAATAATTGACGTACATTTGCATTTGCCCTAAATCTTGATGCTTCAGCTTTGCCGTTTTCAAATCAATCAGCACATAACATTGCAACAGACGGTTGTAGAAGACTAAATCCACTATGAAGTAATCCTCATCAAAAGTAAATCGCTTTTGTCGCGCCTCAAACAAGAAGCCCTTTCCAAGTTCAAGCAGAAAATTAGACAGTTTACTAATAATCGCCGACTCTAAGTCCGTTTCAGTAAAAGAAGCTTGCTCCGCCAAGCCAAGAAACTCCAATACAAGTGGATTTTTCAATATATCACGAGGTTTCTCAATGACTTGTCCCTCATTAGCAAGCCGCATAACCTCGTCTTTATCACGAGAAAGTGCCAATCGCTCATAAAGACTGCTCCCATATTGCCGCTGAAGCTGGCGGTATGTCCATTGCTGGTTGACCGATTCTATTTCGTAAAAATGCCGAACCTGCTCATCCTTAATCCTCATTAGAATTAGATAGTGTGACCAACTCAAGTTGAATGGGTAGTTTTGCGTGGAAAGCAGATTTTTGAAATTATTAAAATTTGCATTTTTCAATTCGGCAGACAATGCTTGCCGAATTTGCCCCTCCAAACCGTCAGGCAATGCTTGCCGAATTGAAGGAGAATATGTTTGGTAAAATTTTCTTGCGTTTTTGAGAGTTGTTTCGGAATATCCTTTGCCTATGCGCTCAAAAAGAAACTCAGACAATCCATGCAATAACCCACGTCCATATTCTGCGCGAGCTTTGCCCTCCTGTTCTTCCTCTACAATGATACGTCCGACTTCATAATAGCAGACACACATCATCAGATCAGCGGTTCGTCCGACAAAACGACGGGCATGCTCAATAACCAGAGCTACACTTTCAAAAAAGGCAATAGCATTTGGCTTATTCTCGTTTTTTGATTTCGTAAGTGCTGACCTCTTTTCGATATCAGACATTTTCATGTACCTCCCGTGATGCAGACTCAATCTCCATAATATCGGAAGTATCGCACTCAAGAGCCTTACATATTTTAACAAGAATATCAGTATTGACATTCTCGCCCTTGGCAAGTTTAGCTACCGATGTAGAACTAATACCGGCTACTCGCTGCAAATCCAGCTTTCGCATATCTTTATCAATGAGTAATTTCCACAATTTTTTATAGCTAATTCTCACCATTCATCACCTCGCTATTGAGATATATTTTAGTATATCATAAATCAAATGGAAACTCAAGATAATATTTGAATTTGCAAATATTATCTTTATTAGAACTTAAATCTATAATCATATCTTCTTTTCTGTCCATCACATACATCTCTATATATGTTTATCAAATTCTGAACAGGCATTAAAAACAATTGTAAATTTTTATAATTTATTCGAAGAGTTTTTTTCACACATTTAATTTTTATGCATAGAATAATGTATAAAACTTTAAGGAGAATTTAAATGGAAAATAATATTTTAAAACCTATGTCTAACGTGGACTCATGTCTTGGAGATCTTCTAATGCCAACAGCTAGAATTAAAAACGACCCTGTTAAAGAAACCATTGAAACATTTATCC
>WQUF01000046.1 GCA_009785875.1 Oscillospiraceae bacterium
TCAAAGAACTAGCAGATGGTGGCACAACGATCCTGCTAACCACACAGTATTTAGATGAAGCTGAACAGCTTGCTAATAGAGTAGCCATATTAAACGGTGGAAAAATAATCGCAAACGGAACACTTGATGAGCTCAAAAAGCTGTTCCCACCTGCAAAGCCTGAATACATTGAAAAACAACCATCACTTGAGGAAATTTTCCTCTCAATCATCGGAAAAAAGGAGGACAAGTAAATGAAAAGCAAAACATTCGTACTATTTGGACGAGTAATGCAACACATTCTTAGAAGCCCAGATACGATTATAACAGTCGCTATAATGCCCATTGCCATAATGCTGCTGTTTGTATATGTTTTTGGTGGAGCATTAAAAGGAAGTATAGGCGATAGTCCTAATTATGTGAGCTATATGTTGCCAGGCATACTGCTAATGGCAATAGCAAGTGGTATATCCTACACAGCATATAGATTGTTTCAGGATGTACAAAAAGGGATTTTTCAGAGGTTTAATTCCATGCCAATAAAACGTTCGTCGGCTCTGTGGGCTCATGTACTCACATCGATTGTGTCCAACATGCTTACTGTAATTATAATTTTCCTTGTTGGGATCATTATGGGATTTCGCTCAAGCGCAGGATTCTTACAATGGCTTGAGGTAGCTGGAATACTCGTGCTGTTTACGCTAGCTCTGACATGGCTTGCTGTCATTCCAGGTATTACAGCAACATCAATGGAAGGTGCAAGTGCCTTTGCATATCCACTGATATTCCTTCCATTTATCAGTTCTGCTTTCGTGCCAACAAATACTATGCCGCTTGTAGTCCGTGTATTTGCAGAAAATCAGCCTGTGACTTCCATAGTAAATTCTATCAGGGCATTATTGTCAAGCCAGCCAGTAGGTAATAGCATTTGGATCGCTCTTGCGTGGTGCGTTGGAATCATGGTTGTGGCTTACTTCTTTGCAATGAGGATATATAAAAATAAGAATATTAGTGGCTAGTGGCTAGTGTCTAGTCACTAGTCACTAACCACTAGTCACTATAATCTTGTATCCCATTTACCGCAGAAAGGATCCACAGGACTCTTCCCTTTAAAAGGACTTTTACCAATTAGCTTATCGATTAAAGCATCGATGGTGCTGTCGCTTGAGCAATACGTGTTGATAAATGTTTTGATCCTCGGTACATCCAGCAAATGATATGGGTTCTCTATTGACACAAACACCGTTGGAATATCGTTTATGTAATGCGGACAATTTGAACCTATTGGCTGCTGCCATTCTATTCTAACAGTAGTCTGGTTGCTCTTTGTCGCTAAATTTGCTACATAGAGAATTAAGTCATATTTATTGATTATATCCTTTACACAAGGAGGCTCTCCTTCAGATTCAGTTACTGGAGCAAATTCTGTCACATTAAACCCAAGATCTTGGAGTTTATTTTTGATTATATTACAAGCACCTTCTCTAACACCATATGCACCGATGCAATCAGTGGCTTCAATTGGGTAATATAAAATATTTTTATATTTATCAGTTGTTATTGGTAAAACTCCATTCTGCTCCTTTACAAGGGTAACGGATCTGTCTGCACATTCATTTGCCCAATTTAAATGCTCGCTGCAGCCTACTATTTCATCGGCTTCAGCAAAAGATAGTTTCTTTAAAGGTTTATCAAGATTTAAAGCAGCTTTAAGTGCTAAGATCCTTCTTACTGCTTCATCGAGTCTTTCAGGAGATATTATGCCGTCGTATACACCCTTTAGCATAAATTCATAATCTTCCTTTAAGTTAATTGTAAATAAAAACATATCACAACCTGCTGCAATGGAATAGGGTACAGCTTTTTCCCTGGACATAGCTGTAGTAAACCCAGCCATTACAGTTGCATCTGTAATTATCAAGCCATTGAAGCCTAATTTATTTCTAAGAAGCCCATTGAGGAGCTCTTTTGAAAGTGAACCAGGGAGTATATCCTCATCCTTAAGCTCTGGATTTAGTTTTTTTGAATAAGCTGGCTGTAAAATATGCCCTACCATACAAGTTAAAGTGCCAGCATCTATGCATCTTTTGTATATCATGCCATAGGTTTTGTCCCAATCTTCAGGACTCATATCGTTTATGCTGCTTAAAAGATGCTGATCCCGCTCGTCTTGTCCATCTCCTGGGAAATGCTTAATCGATGCAGCAAGCCCATGGCTTTGGATCTCTTTTACATATGCTTCTCCCATATCAGCAACAAGATCAGGATTTGAACCGAAAGTTCTAGTATTTGTAATTGGATTTCTAAAATTAGAATCGATGTCGATGATTGGTGCAAAAGACCAATTTGCTCCTACAGCTGATGCTTCTCTTGCGCACACCCTTGCCATTTTGATGACCATTTCAGTATCCCTTGTTGCTGCTATCTGCATAGGAGTACCAACTAGAGTACCGCTTTCTACTATGCCATTTCCGCCCTTTTCGAGATTTGCAGCAATGAGCATTGGATATTTTGATTTTTCTTGGATGATATTTACAAGCTCAACAGATTTTTCTACAGAAAGAGGTCTAAACATGCATCCGCCTGGCATTAACATTTCAAAAGTTGAGATTACTTCTTCTTTGGTACCTTCTTT
>WQUF01000047.1 GCA_009785875.1 Oscillospiraceae bacterium
CAATAAACACAACAAATAACACAGTAGTAAATACTACGAATAATACAGCAACAAACACAACAAACAATACAGTAGTAAATACTACAAATAATACAGCAATAAACACAACAAACAACACAGTAGTAAATACTACAAATAATACAGCAACAAACACAACAAATAACACAGTAGTAAATACTACAAATAATACAGCAATAAACACAACAAATAACACAGTAGTAAATACTACGAATAATACAGCAATAAACACAACAAATAATACAGCAGTAAATACTACGAATAATACAGCAGTAAATACTACGAATAACACAGTAGTAAATACTACGAATAATACAGCAATAAATACGACAAATAATACAGCACACACAACGAGTAACACAGCAGTAAATACGACAAATAATACAGCACACACAACGAATAACACAGCAGTAAATACTACGAATAACACAGCAGTAAATACTGCGAATAACACAGCACACACAACGAGTAACACAGCAGTAAATACGACAAATAATACAGCACACACAACGAATAACACAGCAGTAAATACGACAAATAATACAGCACACACAACGAATAACACAGCAGTAAATACTACGAATAATACAGCACACACAACAAATAACACAGTAGTAAATACTACAAATAATACAGCACACACAACGAATAACACAGCAGTAAATACTACGAATAATACAGTAGCAAATACTACAAATAATACTGTAAGGAACACAACAGTAAATACCACAAGGAACACCACATTAAATACGACAAGTAACACAACAGCAACGGCAAATATAACAAAGAACGCAACGACAAATATGACAAGAAACACAACAGCGAATACTACGAAAAACACAACAACAGTGAATACCACGAAGAACACAACAACAGCGAATACCACAAAGAACACAACAACAGTAAATACTACGAAGAACACAACAACAGTAAATACCACAAAGAACACAACAACAGCGAATACCACAAAGAATACAACAACAGTAAATACTACGAAGAACACAACAACAGTAAATACTACAAAGAACACAACAACATCAAATACCACGAAGAACACAACAACAACTAACACAACAAGATCAACAACATCAAATACGACAACAAATACGACAAGGAACACAACAGCAAATGTCACAACAGCAAATGTCACAACATCAAATACCACAACAGCAAATGTCACAGCAGCAAATACCACAGCAGCAAATACCACAACAGCAAACATCACGGCAGCAAATACTACAAGTTACACAAATGCAACAAACATCAACGTCGGCATTTTACCTACACTGTTAGTTGACGAACAAGTGACGATAAGCCAAGGATCATCAATTGATTTAAAATCTCTTATAATCGAGGCTAGAGATGCAAATGGTAATGATTTAAGAAATGATGTATTGATTGTTGGAACAGTCAACACAGAAAGACCTGGACCATATACGATTAACTATTCACTAACAGATAAGAATGGAAATACAGCGAATGCAACGAGTATGGTATCTGTTAGAGGAAATGAAACTGTTGTTATCGGAGATAATGCAATAGATGCACGCGACTTTTCACTAAGTGTTAGCGAAGTTCAAACTATAACAAGAGAACAAATTTTAGCTAAAGCTGGAGTGGAAGCTTGGAATATCCCTAGTGGGAAAGATTTAACAGATGTAGTTCAAATAGATAAATCACAGCTTAAAAATTCAGTCGGTCAATACAAGATTGCGATAAACGTCAATCTATTAAAAGCTACAATAGGTAAAGATAGCTATGGTGAAGATGCAGCTATTGTAATAGCAACAGTGTATAATGACTATGGAAATGCACCAAGTAAAAATAATCAGTTACCAGTAACAGGAGAAAATAATTGGATGATTAGCCTGTTATATAGATTAGAGAATTTTATAACATCCATTGATTAATACTTTATATAAAAGAGTAGCTTTAAAGCTGCTCTTTTATACATATATTATATGCATATTAAATTCCGAAAGTTTCTCTTGCTTTCCTCATCTTTTCGATAACGGAAACACCAAATGGACAATTTTTCTCACAAGATTTGCATTCAATACAATTTTCAGCATGAGTATCCATCTTTAAATAATTACTTTTTATGTTATCGAAGTTAGAATCAGAGAGAGAGCTTAAATCTAAAAACTTATTTACTTTAGCTATATCTATTTTAGAAGGACAGGGCAAGCAATGGTTGCAATATACGCATTTTCCTTCCATAGAAAATTTTGAGACACTTTGTAAAACTTCGGAATAGTGTCTTTCGGTAGAGGATTTATAGTTTAAA
The DNA here is from genome assembly GCA_009785875.1 of Oscillospiraceae bacterium. Lineage (GTDB taxonomy): Bacteria > Bacillota > Clostridia > Clostridiales > Clostridiaceae > WQUF01. The sequence continues at coordinate 2,306 of WQUF01000047.1, forward strand.
GCGTTAAGAATTTCATCGCAATTTGCGCATCCGATGAGAACGCTTGAAACAGCAGGCCTATCCAGAGCGTAGTTTATACACTGAGAAACAGTTAAAGCTACATCAAGGGGAGAGGTTTCTTTTTTAAGCAGAGTTCCAGCTCCTAGAGTTTTCATGACTGTAATTGAAACGTCCATAGCTTCACAAGTTTTATATAAATCTTCTCTTTTAGCATTTATGCCTTTTAAATTTTCATCATCAAAAGTTTCTTTTACAAACATATCCATGACATCTGTATGTTCGGGTAAAATATCATAAGCAGGGTTTATGCTAAACATTAAAACATCTAAAAGTCCAGTACAAGCAGCCATTTTAGAGATAACGGGGTTGTGAGAGCTCATACCTAAAGCTTTTATTTTACCGCTTTTCTTTAAAGATTTAGCATATTCGATGATTTCTCCATTAAAAACATTTTCAAAATCATCTAAAGTGTCCACATAGTGGATCATTCCGATGTCGATGTAATCGGTATTTAAACGGGCTAGTAAATCTTCAAAGAAAAATTTGCACTCATCAATATTGCGGCTTCGGCTATACTGCCCATTTTTCCAAATAGAGCCGATATGACCTTGAATGATAACCTTATCTCTTTTCCCTTCCAATGCTTTACCGATATTCTCCCTCACATTTGGCTCTGACATGAAAACTTCGAAGATATTTATATCATTGCTTAAAGCACAATCTATTATATCTTTGACCTCATCATAGCTTTTGCCTTGAAGATGTTCGCATCCAAGTCCTATTTCACTAACAGATAAGTTAACCTTTTTTAATGATCTGTAATTCATAATGCACCCCCAAATTAACAAATTTATATTAATAAGCATATTATATTATATATAAAAAGTACATGCATAAAAACACTAAATTAAACAAATCATAATAATAAATTAAAATTAATTCTTATAGATTATTATAATTTATTTACATTTATATAAAAATATATTATAATTTTTTTAACATTATTCTGGTACAAGTTCATTTGTCTGTTATAGAGGTACAAATAGTAGTATTTGTATTAATATGTAGGGGGTAATCGAATATAAAATAAATCTCTCATTAATTTATTCTAACAAACTACTTTATTTATTCTAACAAGCTACTTTTACCTATCTTTGAAAAGAAAAATTTTGAAACTTAACTACAAAAGAAAAATTATGATAAGTTTATTTATTCGTTTACATTTTAAAGGAAGTATAATATAATTTTAATAAGAATAAACGATTATTTTGATTTTTATTGAAATTATATGTTTATGATTTATTATTAGGAGGTATGAAATGAAAAAAGGTAAATTCTTAATGGCTTTGTTTCTAGCAGGAACTTTAACCCTTAGCTTGACAAGCTGTGGTAATTCAGCAGGAAATACTACGGGTACTACTACAGCAGCACCTACTACAACTTCAGCAGCAGGAGAAACTACAACAGCTGCACCTAATACAACAGCAGCTCCTGCAGCAAGTGCACAAACTATATCTATATTATCTACAGAGCCTAAAACATTAGATGGTGTTTTGGCTACTGATGTTTATGCAGCAAATGTAAATACTAACATTTTGACTGGTCTTACAAGGCTTACCGTTGATTCAAAAGGCGTTGAAACTCCTACAGAAGATGGAGCTGAAAAGATAGATGTTTCTGCTGATGGTTTAGTTTGGACATTCCATTTGAGGCAAAGCGTAAAATGGACTGATGGTGTAACGGTTAAAGCTCAAGATTATTTTTATACTTTGATGAGAGCTCTCGATCCAAATACTGCATCACAATATGCATTTTTAGCATATCCTATAAAAGGCGCTGAAGAGTATAATACTTGTGATCCAAAAGATACAGCAAAACTTGACGCAGCTAAGGCAAATGTGGGTGTTAAGGTAATAGATGATAGTACACTTGAAATAACATTGAAGGGACCTTGTGCTTATTTTAGACAGATATTAAACAACGCTTTATTCGAGCCACAAAGACAGGATTTCGTTGAAAAATGTGGAGCAACTTTCGGAGCTGATGCAGATAAAGTGTTAGCTTGCGGACCATATAAAGTAAAAAGTTGGACACATAACGACAATTTAGTTTTAGAAAAAAATCCAGATTATTGGGATGCTGCAAGTTATCCTCTCCAAACAGTTACTTTAAGAGCAATATCTGATATGAATACTTATCTTGCTGAATTTGAAGCTGGCGGTCTCGATTATTTGACATCAGTTAACAAACCAGAATGGTATACTAAGTTTCAAGCTAGAACAGATATGACTAACGTGAAGAGCAAATTGGCTGATGTTTCTTACTTGCTATTCAATGAAGATGCAAAACACAATAGCATCATGAAAAATCTTAAGATAAGACAAGCCGTTTCTGCTGCAATAAATAGAGAAGAAGCAGTTCAAGAACTTTATGGTGGTCTTACAGCTGTACCTGCTTATGATTGGTGTTCATCATCATTTAACCTCGAACCTAATTTGAATTTTAGAACTATAGCAGGTCCTGAACCAGTAAAAACATTGAAAGATAAGATTACAGACCCTAAAGCTACATTGATAGAAGGTATGCAAGAACTAGGACTTGGTACAGATCCAAGCCAGCTTGAAATAAAATATTATACTTCATCTGGAGCTAACCAATTCCCAGAATACTTCCAAGCAAATCTTCAAGATGTTCTTGGATGTAAAATTACTTTAGATATTTCTGAATGGGCTCAATTTCAAGCTAAGGTATCCAGTTATGAACACGATATAGCAGCACAAGCTTGGAATCCTGACTATAATGATCCAATGACTATGTTTGATTTGTTTATGACAGGAACAGAGCAATCTGGTACTGGTATGGCAAATGCCGCATATGATGATCTAATAAAACAAGCTGGATCATTACCTGCTGAGCAAAATGAACAGAGGATTAAATTGTTCTCTCAAGCTGAAAATATTTTGCTCGTTGATGAATGCGCAGTTGCTCCATGGGCTCATAGACAGAGAAATGGTTTTATATACAACTATGTAAAGGGTTATCAACCTGTAGTATTTGGTTCTTTAAATTTAAGAGGACTTTCAATTCAAAAATAAATGAATCCTATTTAGACTAATAATTTTAAAATTTTGCAGCAAGGAGTCACTCCTTGCTGCAATGTTTAATAATATATTAAGGAGGAAAAATATGCTCATTTACAGTCTAAAAAGATTTGGCTTCATTTTACTAACATTATTTATAATAGTGACCATTACTTTCTTTATGATGCATTCTATACCAGGGGATCCTCTAGCAGGCGATGCAAATAAACTCCCTGCAAGTGTAAGAGAAAATTACTATAAAAAATATGGACTAGATAAGCCTATCACTTCTCAATATGTAGTATTTTTAGGTAATTTACTTCATGGAAATTTAGGTGAATCTTTAAGACAACCTGGTAGAACAGTAATGGATAAATTAAGAACTGGACTTCCTGCATCTATGCAGATCGGTTGGCAAGCTATTTTTATTGGGGTATTGTTAGGCTGTACACTTGGAGTCACAGCTGCGCTTCGGCGTGGAAGGACCACAGATAGAGCGGTGATGATCTTAGCTTTAATTGGAATATCTACACCGTCGTTTGTAATGGCGTTTCTATTACAATTTGTATTTGCGGTGAATTTAAAGTGGTTTCCGATTTCAGGCTTCAACGGGTTTAATGCTAGCATACTTCCCACATTTGCTTTTGCTTTTGGATCTATAGCAGCTTATTCCAGGTATATGAGAGCTTCATGTCTTGAAATTGTTGGACAAGATTATATGCTCACAGCTAAAGCAAAGGGGATATCTAATTTTGCAGTTACCGTAAAGCACCTTTTGAGAAATGCCGTACTACCTGTTATAACTTCATTACCAGTACAATTTTTAATGGTTATATTTGGATCTTTGACCATCGAGAGTATTTTTAACATTCCTGGGCTTGGAGGAGCATTTTTAGGAGCAATAACCGCTCAAGATTATCCTTTAATACTCGGGTTTACTATAATAATATCGGTATTATATTTAATATCGCTCCTTATTGTAGATATATTATACGGTGTTGTTGATCCAAGGATCAGAGTTGCTAAGAAGAAGGCATAAGGAGGAGGTATTGCTTTGGACATAAAAAGAGAAGATTTTGAAGTTATTGGAATAAACGTAAAAAGTGCCGAAGCCATAGTAAGACCTAGTATGTCTTTTGCTCAAGATGCTTGGAGGAGGTTTAAAAAAAATAAGGTTGCTCTTGTTTCAGCAATATTGCTTTTAATAATAATTTTGCTTTCAATATTTGTACCTATATTTAATCCTCATCAATTTGATAAAATGACCATAGCTATTAAGAATAAATTTTATCTACCAGGTTATTGGTTTGGTACGGACATAATGGGGAGAGATTTATGGCTTAGAGTTTGGCTCGGTGGTAGAGTATCTTTGACAATCGGTATCGTAGGTGCTATTTGTATCATAGTCATTGGAACACTCTATGGTGGGATTTCCGGATACTTAGGTGGGAATGTGGATTTAGTGATGATGAGAATCGCTGAAGTAATATCATCTATACCATATATGATCATTGTTATAATGTTTTCTTTGATATTAAAGAGAGGAATCGCTGCGATAATCATAGCCGTCGTTATAGATGGCTGGATCGATACTGCACGTCTCATAAGAGGTCAAGTTCTTCAGCTTAAAGAACAAGAATTTGTCCTTGCAGCAAGGGCATTGGGTGCAAGTCCTATGAGGATCATATTGAAGCATTTAGTACCTAATGTTATAGGCTATTTAATTGTTAATTTAACGCTGCAAATCCCTAGCCTTATATTTGCAGAGGCATTTTTAAGCTTTGTTGGAATAGGAATTATGCCTCCAAATCCAAGTTGGGGAAATCTTTTATCTGCCGCACAACCTCAATTGCAATTTTATCCCTATCAATTATTTTATCCAGGACTTGCACTAGCTTTAACCATGCTTTCGTTTAATCTTATGGGTGATGGATTAAGAGACGCTGTTGACCCAAGGCTGAGACAGTAGGAGGATGCTATGAAAGATGTAAAAGAAAAAATAATAGATAATGTAGACAATAAAGTACTTGAAGTTAGGAATTTAAGAGTATCCTTTCATACATATGCAGGAGAAGTACAAGCCGTTAGAGGAGTTAGTTTTGACTTATATAAAGGTGAAACTTTAGCCATAGTTGGAGAATCTGGTTGTGGAAAGTCCGTCACTTCAAAGGCTATTATGAGGCTTATAGCAGTGCCGCCAGGTGAAATTAAAAAAGATTCTCAGATAATGTTCATGGGTAAAAATATTGCAGTAATCCCTGATAAGGATATGGTAGATATACGAGGAAGCGAAATTGGAATGATATTTCAAGATCCTATGACATCTTTAAATCCAACAATGAAAGTTGGGAATCAAATAATTGAAGGGATTTTAGCCCACAAAAAGATTACTAAAGAAGAAGCAAGAAAAGAAGCAGTAAACCTAATGAGACTCGTTCAAATTCCTTCTCCTGAGCAGAGGCTTGATGAGTACCCTCACCAATTTTCAGGGGGGATGAGGCAGAGGATAATGATCGCTATAGCGTTAGCTTGTAATCCAGATATTTTAATCGCTGACGAGCCAACCACTGCACTAGATGTTACAATTCAAGCACAAATACTTGAACTTATACAAGATTTGCAGAAGAAGTTAGGAGTATCTGTAATAATGATAACACACGATCTTGGTGTAGTTGCTAACATGGCTCATAGGATTCAAGTAATGTACGCTGGAATGATCATTGAAAGAGGGACTACTGAAGAGATTTTTGGGAAACCTCAGCATCCTTATACTTGGGCTTTGCTGCAATCAGTTCCTAGAGTTGAAGCTGAGAATAAATCCCATCTTTATTCAATTCAAGGAACACCACCAGATTTATTGAGTCCTCCAAAGGGGTGTCCTTTTGCTTCGAGATGTGAATATTGCATGAAGATTTGCAATACCAATATGCCTGATGTAACGAGATATAGTGAGACACATGAAGTAAGCTGCTGGCTGAAACACGAATATGCTCCAAAGGTTTCAAAACCAAAATCTTTAGGAGGTGCAGACTAATGGCAGACAAAAAACAATATATACAAGTTAAAAACTTAAAAAAATACTTTTATGTTGGGAAAAATCAAGTACTTAAGGCAGTAGATGATGTTTCTTTTGATATTAATGCCGGGGAAACAGTGGGTCTTGTTGGAGAGTCCGGTTGCGGTAAGACTACGTGCGGAAGAACCGTTATGAGGCTCTATGAAGCTACTGGTGGAGAAGTTATATTTAATGGTGTTGATATTCATAAACTTGCAGGGGATAAGAAAAAAGCTTTTACAAAGGAAGCTCAGATCATCTTCCAGGATCCTTATGCATCTCTTAATCCGAGGATGACTGTTGGTGAAATTATAGCTGAAGGAATAGATATTCACCATATACATACTGGAGTAGAAAGGCAGAAGAGAATTTATGAAGTATTGGAATTAGTTGGGTTAAACAAGGAGCATGCTTCTCGTTTTCCACATGAATTCTCTGGTGGTCAAAGGCAAAGAATCGGTATCGCAAGAGCATTGGCTGTTGAACCAAAGTTTATAGTTTGCGATGAGCCTATATCGGCTCTTGATGTATCTATTCAGGCTCAGGTTGTAAATTTACTGATAAATCTACAAAAAACTTTGGGACTTACTTATTTGTTCATAGCTCATGATTTATCGATGGTAAAGCATATTTCAGATAGAGTTGGTGTTATGTATCTTGGTTGCATAATGGAACTTGCCACTAGTAAGGATTTATATGCTGAACCTCTTCACCCATATACTCAAGCTTTGTTATCTGCAATACCTATTCCTGATCCTGAAATTGAAAAAACTAGAGTGAGGATTAAACTTCAAGGTGAGGTTCCAAGCCCTATAAACCCACAGCCAGGTTGTAGGTTTGTTAAAAGGTGTAGATTTGCAAAACCTGAATGCTCAGGTGAAACACCAAAACTTAGAGAAGTAAAACCAGGTCATTTTTGTTCTTGTATTTTAGTTAAATAAGATATATAAAAGGAACCGATTTAGGTTCCTTTTTTTATTCAATATGGTTACTTATACGATGAAATATTAACAAAAATGACATTATTTTCAATTAATATTGATAAAAATAAAATTTTTATCAATAATTTTCATTTACTATTAATAAATATCAAATTTTAGTAAAAACTAGTTTAAAGAAGATCTTTAACTAGTTTTTATTAGAGGAGTAGAGAGTTTCGTATAATTTTTAATGTAAATAAAAAATTATAAACATATGTAAATATTCGTTAAGTAATATTGAACAATAAGTATATTTACTTTATTTAAATTAAACTCCTTGAGGTTAAATGCATATATTATAACATAGAAGCATAAAAGAATATTCTTATAAAGGAGAGCAAAATGATTAAAAAGGCGAATAGTTTGAAAAGATTACTAATTAAAATTCTTGTTTTTACGCTAACCTTTGAAATAATATGTATCAATCATATAAGCAATGTTTCGGCGATAATAAATTCAAACCATAAATTTGATGATTCTATTTTTGATTCTGTTGGTAGATATGAGTTTAATATTTTTGGTAACTCAAATACGTTTGGTGTAGATCACTATACGCTTTTAGGTGTTCCTGAATCATCAAGCGTTAATATTCAAAATTTCGGGATAATAAATGCGAGTCAGGCTACTTATACTAAAGGAGTAGGCTCAGTTAAAAAGGCATTTTTAATATTTTCATCATCAGATTTTCATACTAGAAGTTCTGTTATTAGTGGTGCGTTATATGAACCACAGGGTATTTTGGACAATGATGTACGCACTATTGCACCAAACAATGCTATAGATCTTATTAACTATCCTATGTCTTTAGTTGCACCAAGTGGTGAAACACTTAGAGCAACGCCAGACTATTTATCTGATCCAACTGAAAACCCCTCTGAAAGGACTGCTATTGTTGACGTAACAGAATTTATTAAGAGAAATGGTGCAGGTTCTTATATAGGTAAGGATATAAGCTTTATAAATGCAGAACAAGCAGATCCTATTGCATCTTGGGAAGTAGTTATAATCGAAGAAAATCCAAATTTGCCATTTAGAAAGACAGTGGTAAATGCTGGTGCAAGTATAGTATCAAGAAATACGTCGAAGAGCTTAACTGTTTATCAACCAGGATTAAGAACTAAATCTTCTGGAAATATAACTGGTCAGATTTTAGTTACTGGTGATGGTGGAAACGATATGTCTCTTTTTGGTAAGGACTATGGAACTCTTATACAATCTTCAAATAATGTAGTTGTATCAAGTGATAAAATGTCTGATAATTATCATAAAGTGGATGATTTTTTTAGAGGCGTGATGACTAAAAATGGTGTTTTAATAACTGATATCAACCCTAACTGGACAAACTTTACGATAAGTGGGACTGTAGGGGACAGCAATAAGGATATATTTTTACAAAATTTAAATAGCCCGCTTTTAAAAAATGATGCAGATAAATTTGAATTTAATATCTCTACTGAAGGGGATGTTCAACACGTTAATTTACTGGCTCTTACTGTTGATATCGAATATCCTTTAATAGATATGAATATCACAAATAATGCAGCTACTAAATTCCATGCTGGTGAAATTGTGACAAATGTTGTGAATATAACGACACCTTCACAAAACAAATCTGGTCTATGGAATTCTACGCTTACAATAAAAATACCTGCAGGAACTCTGTTAGTAGATAATTCAGTTAAGCTAGATGGGACTCCAGTCTCGTCACAAGTTTATTCCTATGATAAGAGTGCTGGTATTCTGACGATTCCAATTGGAACTGGAACAGACCACGTGATTTTAGGACCGAATTATACATCTATTGTGAATTTTGATACAATCACAAGTGCACCAGGAGCTGTAACTTTAAATGCTAATATAGATGGAAATTATATGGGGGTTGATGGAAACAAGGAAAATGTGAGTTTATATGATATAGCAAAAGCTGATATAACTTATTCGGTTCAGGCTCCTCTCGATCCAGCCGATGATACAATTATAACCGGTAATGGTTTTATAATTAATGTAGCTGATGTGGCTACTTTAACTGATCAAGCTGTTTTAAGTAAATCTAAAGCAAAAGCTTGGAGAGTAAGCACAGGAGAAGATTTGACAAATCAATTGGCTGTTGATAAATCAAAAGTACTGCCAGAAGTGGGACCTTATCCTGCTACTCTGAGTGTCAACGGAGTGGATCACAATATTATAATAAGTGTAATCGATCCTGACAATACAACTGTTGGGCCAAATGGTCCTAATAATAATAGCACTTTAAGTCCAGCAGAGGATACTGTCATTTATGGTAAGGGCTTCACAATCAAAGTATCTGATGTGGCTACTTTAACTAATCAAGATGTTTTAAGTAAATCTTTGGCAAAAGCATGGCTATTAAGCAGTGGAGCTGATTTAACTCCTCAACTTGTAGTTAATAAAACAGCTGTTCAACCGATTGTAGGTGAATATCCAGCGACTTTAAGCGTCAATGGTGTAGTTCATACTATTAAAATAAGAGTAATTGGTCCTACAATAAATCCTCTCACACCTGGTGCTACAACAGTGAGTGGAAAAGGAACCCCTGGTGATACCATAGACTTGACGCTTCCTAATGGTACAACTATACCAAATATACCAGTGGATCAAAATGGAAACTGGTCGACTAATATCCCAACACCATTAAATCCACAGGAAAAGGTAATTGCTAAAGAAAAGGCACCAGATGGAACAGTTTCCGATCCAGTTGAAGCTACTGTTCCAGGATTGAATACTACAGCTCCAATTAATACAACAGTTGCAAATACGACGGCTGCAAATACAACAGCTGCAAATACGACAGTACCAAATACAACCCATACAAATACAACAGCTCCAAACACAACGACTGCGAATACAACGATTCATAACACAACAGCTGTAAATACAACAGTTTTAAACACTACAAGTGCTCGCAAACCAACACCAACCATAGATCCATTGCATCCAGGAGACACAAAAATAACTGGCACAGGGACACCTGGGGATACCATATACGTGAGACTTCCTGATGGTGTTACTATTATACCAACTGTTGTAGATCAAAATGGGAAATGGAGCGTAGATTCTCCAAAGCCATTAAATCCAGGAGAAGTAGTAACGGCAGTTGAAGAGACACCAGATGGAACAAGATCTGATCCAGTATCAAGAGTAGTACCAAACCGTCCAACTCCGAGCCTTGATCCACTGCATCCAGGAGACACAAAAATAACAGGCACAGGGACACCTGGGGATACTATTTACGTGAGACTTCCTGACGGTGTTACTATTATACCAACTGTTGTAGATCCAAATGGAAAATGGAGCGTAGATTCACCAAAGCCATTAAATCCAGGTGAAGTAGTAACAGCTGTTGAAGAGACACCGGATGGAACAAGATCTGATCCTGTATCAAGAGTAGTACCAAACCGCCCAACTCCGAGCATTGATCCACTGCATCCAGGAGACACAAAAATAACTGGCACAGGGACACCTGGTGATACTATAAACGTAAAGCTTCAAGATGGTACTATTATACCAACTGTTGTAGATCAAGATGGGAAGTGGAGCGTAGACTCACCTCATCCATTACAGCCAGGAGAAGTAGTCACAGTCGTTGAAGAGACACCAGATGGAATACAATCTGATCCAGTATCAAGAGTGGTACCAAACCGCCCAACTCCGAGCCTTGATCCACTGCATCCAGGAGACACAAAAATAACTGGCACAGGGACACCTGGGGATACTATAAACGTAAGTCTTCAAGATGGTACTATTATACCAACTGTTGTAGATCCAAATGGAAAATGGAGCGTAGACTCACCTCATCCATTACAGCCAGGTGAAGTAGTCACAGTCGTTGAAGAGACACCAGATGGAATACAATCTGAACCAGTATCAAGAGTGGTACCAAACCGTCCAACTCCGAGCATTGATCCGGTGCATCCAGGAGATAAATGCGTTTCAGGGACCGGAACACCAGGTGATACAATTGATTTAACATTGCCAGATAAAAGTGTGATAAAAGATATACCAATAGATGAAAATGGAAAATGGAATACCTGTTTTGAAACACCATTAAATCCAGGTGATGAAGTTAAAGTAAAAGAAAAGACACCAGATGGAACAGTGTCTGATGAAGTAATAGCAATAGTTCCAGATATACTAAATCCTCCTGTAATAAATGGTCCTATTAAACCATCTGATACTATTATAACTGGAAGAGGTGACCCTGGAAAAATCGTCGTTGTAACCTTCCCAGACGGCTCAACTAAAAATACTATGGTTGGAACAGATGGGACTTGGAAAGTCGATGTGCCTAGTCAAGTTACACTTAAACCAGGAGATATTATCAAAGCGTATCAGACGGATGAAAAAGGAAATAAGAGCACTGATGCTGTAGCGATTGTATCTGAGGATAAGCCTTCACCTCCTAAAATTAATCCTCTTACACCTGGAGACACTTCTGTAAGTGGCAAAGGTACTCCTGGGGATAAGATTGATTTAACGCTTCCAGATGGGACGGTTATAAATGATATACCAATCGATAGCAATGGGAATTGGTCAACTAACATCCCTACACCGCTTAAACCTGGAGAAGTTGTAAAAGCTATAGAGAAAACGCCAAGCGGGACTCAAAGTGATCCGACATATGCAAAGACTCCAGAACTTCCTATGGCTCCTACTATAAATGGACCTATTAAGATAACTGATACAAAAGTGACAGGTACCGGAACTCCTTTCAATGATATAGTTGTGACATTCCCAGATGGAAATCAAGTTATGACTACTGTTAAAAGCAATGGAACATGGGAAGTTACAGTACCAACAACAAGTTCGCTTATAGCTGGCAATAAGGTAATAGCATATGAAGTTGATAAAAATGGGAATAAGAGTCCAGAAGTTTCAGCTCCAATTATAGACGATAGCTCCACGTATCTTCCAATCACTGGAGATTTTAGAAATGATATGGCACTTAATATGTATAGATTGCTATTAGTGCTTTCATTTGGAACATTTTTGCTGATAATGATTAAACTTAAACACAAATTAAAATAAATTAGATGAATTTTTAATAAAAATTTGGCTGTTTATACGCTGAAGCGTATAAACAGCCATTTTGAACTTTATCACAATACAACTTTAGATCAACCAAATATCTATATGGTTAGATAAATAGAGACATATCTGATTCTTCTGCATTAGATAACATAGCAGCAGCTCCAGCGAGCTTAACTCCGTCTATTAATTCTTCTTTCTTAATTCCAATGATATCCATGCTCATGGCACAAGCTAATAATTCTACGCCATTTTTCTGAGCTGTTTTTATTAAATCTTCTAAACATGTAACGTTTTTATCTTTCATGATCTTTCGCATCATCTTTGTCCCTATTCCAAACATATTCATTTTAGAAAGAGAGAGCTTTTTTGATCCTCTAGGCATCATGGCACCAAACATCTTGGATATAAAATCTTTTTTCACATTTACTTTTTCGCTTTTTCTTAATATATTCAGTCCCCAGAATGTAAAGAACATGCTAACCTTTCTACCCATAGCTGCTGCAGCATTCGCCATTATAAAGGAAGCTATCGCTTTATCAAAATCACCAGAAAATATGATGAAATTCTTGTTATTATTTAAAGCAGCATTTTGAGGAGTTTGGGCGTGATCCATTTTCTGGAGTTTTGTAACTTGAATGCCTTTATTTGAAGTTATTTCCAATAATTTATTTCCTGTCCTTCTGCAAAAACCTTCAATATCGCTTAAAAATGCGGAATCTGTTGTAGATATTTCGATTATATCTAAATCTTTTGCTTCTTTAAGAGCATCGGATAGTTTAACGATAGGACCTGGGCATTGAAGACCACAAGCATCTACTTTAATGTTAGAGGTATTCAGTTTTTTTTTACATCATTTGCAGTTTCGTTTTTTGGAGAAGATGCTTTAACTGTTGGCTTTTTCCCGAATATGGAATTGTAAAGTCGATATCCACCGCTTAAGCTATAGCATTCAAAGCCATATTCAGTAAGAATTCTGCAAGCTGTATAGCTTCTTAAACCCATTTTGCATGTGGTATATACTTTTTTGTTTTTGTCCAGTTCGTTTATTTTCTTTCTAATATCTTCTAAAGGTATGTTGATATATCCATCGATATGGCTGCTTTCATATTCTATGGATTTTCTTACATCTATTAAAATTACATCGTCACGGTTTATGAGGTCTTTTACATCATTCCAATGATAAGTTTTCACCAGTCCCTTTAAAATGTTCTCTGCAGCAAAGCCCGCCATGTTTACAGGATCTTTTGCAGATGAATAAGGAGGAGCATAGCATAATTCTAACTGTGCTAAATCGTATACTGTCATATTAGCACGTATAGCTGTTGCAAATACGTCGCATCTTTTATCCACACCATCGAACCCAACGATCTGCGCTCCCAATACTTTTCCACTTGGTTTTTCAAATATAGTCTTTATGGACATTGAAGTAGCACCAGGATAGTAATTCGCATGGCTTGTTGGATATACGAAGCATTTATCGTAGGAAAGTCCTAATCTTTTGCAGGTTTTTTCATTTACACCAGTTGAAGCAACAGTCATGTCAAATACTTTAATGATGGATGAACCTTGAGTACCAGCGTAACTGCTCTTTATTCCGCATATATTATCGGCAGCTATCCTTCCTTGTTTGTTGGCTGGACCTGCTAGAGGAACAAAAGCTTTTTGCATGGTCACAAAATCTACAACTTCGATAGCATCACCAATAGCATATATATCAGGATCGTCTGTTTCCATGTGTTCGTTAACCTTTATACATCCTCTTTCATTTAATGATAGTCCGCAATCTTTAGCTAATTTGCTTTCTGGTCTAACTCCTATTGACATTATAAGCATATCAGCTGATAATGTTCCATCATTAAGAGTAATATTTAAATTTTTACCATTATCCTCAATTGATTTTAATCCATTACCTAAAATTAAATTGACTCCATTAAATAATAGATGATTTTGTACATCTTGAGCCATATCATAATCTAAAGGAGCGATTACTTGATCTAACATTTCGACTATGGTGACTTCAAGACCGATGTTTTTTAAATTTTCTGCCATTTCTACACCGATGGCACCACCACCAATGATGACTGCAGATTTAGCGGAAGTTTTATTTACATAGTCTTTAATTCTATATGTATCAGGAATATTGCGAAGAGTAAATACTTTATCAGAATCCACTCCTTGAAGCCTTGGCTTTATAGGTTCAGATCCCATGGAAAGCACTAATTTATCATAGCTTTCATCGTAAGTCTCGTTTGTCCTTAAATTTTTGACTGCTACTTTTTTAGATTTTCTATCGATGGATATAACTTCATTAAATATCCTAACATCTACATTGTAACTTGCATTAATGCTTTCAGGTGTTTGCACTGTTAATCTACTTTTTTCAGTAATTTCTCCTCCTATATAGTAAGGAAGACCGCAGTTTGCAAAGGAAATGTATTCTCC
>WQUF01000048.1 GCA_009785875.1 Oscillospiraceae bacterium
TAAATTGAAAAATCATCTTTTAAAATAGCACCAACATTTACTGTGCGCTCAGGACCAAAATATTTAAGAGGTTTATATGTTATGGTGCCTTCTTGAACTTGAGAATCTTTAACTATATAGGGCTCTTTTTTTTGCTCCAGCGCATATTGAACGACAGACAGTGTATCCACAAAAACTGCGCTTGTTTCATCATCGACATTATCTAATGTATCATTTAAAACCACAGAAATCAATTTACGGCTTCCAACTTCAAAATACGAAGCAAGGCATTTTCCGGCTTCATCAGTTTGACCAGTTTTTCCTCCAACACATCCATCTATGCCTAAAAGGTGATTTCTTGTTTCTATTGTGTAGGTTTCACCATTAAATTCAATATCAGCAGTTGGCATAGCTAAAACTTCCATTATCCACGGATTCTTAATGACTTCTCTCATGAGAAGAGATAGATCATATGCAGTTGTATAGTGGTCATCATTTTGTAGTCCATTTGGGGTGACGAAGTGGGAATTTTTCATACCAATAGATTGAGCATAATCATTTATTTCTTTCATGAAATCATCGATAGAAGCAGCAACATTTTCAGCGATCATCACAGCCATGTCATTTCCAGAGAATATTAAGAGCATTTTCATGACTTCATCTGCAGTAAATTTATCACCAACTTGTAAAGTAGGTATAACATTTGCGATTATAGTATATGGTTCCTCTTCTGAGGCATCTTGGGTATAAGTTAATAAATCATCTTTTTGCTTGTGCTGTGTTAAAATAGTAGCAGTTAAAAGTTTAGTAATACTAGCAGGATAAATTTTGGAGTCAATATCTTTTGCGTAAATTATCTCATTTGTCTCTGCATCTACTACGATAGCGTTTGTTGCGCTGATATTCACTGCAGCATTTACATTTTGCATCATCACTACCAAAAAAACAAACAATAAGAATGTAGTAAGTATGTTTTTTCTCAAATCTTATCTCTCCAAACTCTATGTTATCAAATTTAATACACTATAGTATAACATAGAAAATAATCATATACAAATTAAAAATATTAGTTAAAAAACAATAGTTTTAAATTGAGCTATTCTATTATTCTATTATTGACATTATTAATCTTTTAAATCAGAATTTACTATAAAAATTCACTTTCTTTAACAGGAATTTGATATCTTTATCAAAGCAAAAATAGTGATTTTTTCTAAATCTTCTGAAGAATATATAAATTCGATCCAAAATCCCCAAGGAGCCTAGTCTTATCGTTATAATAGCTCCCCATAAATTGATTAGAAAGCATGACTCCTGACGCAAGTGCTTTACCGCTGCAATCGTATGTTTCAATGCAATCGGTCAATGTATAAAATCTATTTGCCATTTTAAGGATAAACCCATCTGGGTTTAATGTAAGAGGTAAAATATGCTTAACTAATCCTCCAAAGCGTTTAATGTATAATTTCTGCGCTTTTGTGGATACACGATAGAATGCATCGGACTCAAGTCTAGGAATGCGAAGTTCATCTGGCCCTTCGCTTACTCCTGCCATGGTCTGAAAAAATCCTATTAATGCCTCATCGTCATTGCAACTTAACCAAATGGTCTTATTATCTTTATATGAATTTAATCGCTGAAAAGTTCCATATTGAAAAGTTTTCCTGTGCTCCTTAAAAAAAGCTATCTGTTCTTTAACTTCCTGCCTTTCAGCATGTGATAAAAATCTCAAATCCATTTCATATCCAAGGCATCCGAAACATGCGACATTGTATCTTGTGCTAAGTGGTGTATCTCGCAAGGTTTGTTGGTGTGGAGAATCTGATACATGTGCGCCCATAGTGGATTGAGGATAAAGGTAAGATAATCCTCCTTGAATATTTAGCCGTACCATAGGATCTGTATTATCCGAAGTCCAAATTTGTGGAGAAAAGCACAGCATCCCTAAATCAAATCGGTTTCCTCCAGATGAACAGGATTCCAGCAGTATATGGGGTCTTGGCTCAAAGATACGCCTCAGCACATCATAGAGTCCAAGTATGTAACTGTGAAAAAATCTCCCAGCAGAAGATATGTGGAGAGATCCGAATTCGCTTATATGCCTGTTCATATCCCATTTTACATAGCTAGCACCTGTTTCATCCAGTATTTTGGTTACATTTTCTACAATATATTCCCGAACATCAGGATTACACAGATCTAGCACCAATTGGTTGCGACCTAAAGTGGATTCTCGCCCTTGGAGTCTCACAGCATAGTCAGGATGTGCACGGTAAAGGTTGCTGTTTTCATTCATCATCTCTGGTTCGAACCACAATCCAAAATCCAAGCCTAATTTTTTTATTTTTTTAGCAAAGCTTTTAAGTCCATGTGGAAATTTATGCTTATTAACTGTGTAGTCTCCTAATCCAGCCTTATCATCATTCCTACCCTCAAACCAACCATCATCTAATACAAAAAGTTCCATTCCTAATTTTTTAGACATTCCAGCGAGTTTAAGAAGCTTCCTCTGATTATATTTGAAGAAGCAAGGTTCCCAGGAGTTATATAGAATAGGGCGTTCTTTTCCTTGCCAATCTTTGGGGATTATATGGTTATTCACAAAGGAATGAAAGTTCTCGCTTAAGCTACTAAAACCTCTAGATGAAAAAGTCATGACAGCTTCAGGTGTTTCAAATTTCTCGCCAGTATTAAGTGTCCACTCAAAGCAGTGAGGACTTATACCATGTCCTACCCGTACCAGATCGTGAGAATTAAGCTCGGCGAAACCAAAATGATTGCCACTGTATATCAAATTAAATCCATACACTCTACCGTGCTCTTCAGTTGCGCCATCCTCATAGAGCAAAAATCCAGGATTGTGTTTATTACTGCTTGATCCTGTTCGACTTTCGTTTATGAACATCCCATATTGAAGCCTTCTATCGTGCCTGAATGCTTCTTTCGCCCAATCTCCATCGAAAGTGGTAAGATTAAAGCCTGTGTTTGGCATATCAAGTTGCATGCTGAGCAAGCGGCGGATAGTTAGGGGCTTTAAATCACGGTTTTCTAAGATTACTCGTCGAGTTAAAATGTTTGTAGCTTCATAAACTGTGTAAACAAGAGTCAAATATACATCGCAGGCTTTATCTTTAAGTCTTATAGAAAGTGAAGCCGAATCTTCATCTGAACCTTTGGCGCAAGGCATATTAACCATTGGAATGGATCCAGGTTTTATGCAGAAGTCTTTGTAAACAAAATCTGTGACGAAACCTTCGTCTGGCATTTTTATTTCACATGGGGAAAAACGATAGTCACCTTTGCCGATACCTGACCATTCAAAGCACATTGTATCAAGGGAATATAAAGGGTCTTCTCTATCATAGGATATGGTAGATCCAGCTTGAGCTGTGTGTTTTACTGTTAATGCATCGATATCTTCACAGAAAAGCTGATCTCCATAATAAACATGCTCTAAATGACCATATTTTGCAGTTCTAAAAATATATTCTGTATTATTTGTTTTAAGTCGGAATATACCATTATTTTCTGAAATCATTTTGCACACTTCCTTTAGCAATATATTTTTAATATTGACAATTTATTATATGCATAAAAAGACTATAAATAACATATATATTGATATAAAAAATGAGTTGATTTTTGGTATCATATTTTTAAACGGTGAATATATTATTATAACTAGGATTATTTCAATATGAAGGATAAAGTACATAAATTTTTAGGAGAAATTTTATTATGTTTAAAGATTTGAATTTACCAAAAATACAAGATAATTCTAGCTATCCACCTGTAGGTGAAGTAAAAAAGGGCATTCATTATAAATTTTTTATTGAACAATTTGATCAGGCACCTGAAAGATTAAAGCAGACATTTTTAAATATAAGGGATTATATAAATTCTTTAGGCGATGATATAAAAGAAAATCAGCTGAGATATTATGTTGCATATAAGAAAGCAAGAAATATTGTTTGTATCCAAATACATCAAAGAAAGATTTTAGTCTATTTAAGATTAGACCCGGATGCAGTGGAATTAGAGGACAATTTTATTGATGATGTGAGAGATGTTGGACATTGTGGAACAGGGGATTTGAAGTTAACAATAAAGAGCAATGAGGATTTTGAAAAAGTGAAATATTTAATCGATAGGGCGTATTATGAAAATTAATATCTTGAAAATCAAATATAAGTTTAGTTAAAAATGTTGAACCTAAGAAGAGTTTTGATATACTTAAGATATATACTTAAGATATTTAAAATGGGAGAGTTCGAA
Organism: Oscillospiraceae bacterium; assembly: GCA_009785875.1. Classification (GTDB taxonomy): domain Bacteria; phylum Bacillota; class Clostridia; order Clostridiales; family Clostridiaceae; genus WQUF01. The sequence continues at coordinate 4,255 of WQUF01000048.1, forward strand.
TATGAATAAAAGAGTATGCGGAAAAATTTCTGTGGAAGGCGATGATCTATTTTATAAAATAACTGGCAGTGGAGAACCTCTATTAATGATCCCTGGTGGTGGAGGCGATGGAGACTTGTACCTTCCACTTGCTGATTTATTATCACAAAGATTTAAAGTAATAACATATGACCGCAGGGCAAATTCTAGAAGTACAATGAATGATCCAACACATTTTGACATAGCTCAGCAAGCAAGAGATGCTATAGCGATACTTAACGCAGCTTCTGAAAAATCTGCTTGTTTTTTTGGCAACAGCAGTGGTGCAGTTATAGCTTTAGAGATTGCGTCAACATTTCCTCAAAGCTTGAAGTTTGGAATAGTTCATGAACCTCCACTTGCTAAAATTTCACCGAATAAAGAAAAATGGATGAAGTTTTTCGACGATTGTTATAAAGCAGCTTTCAAAAAAGGAGGAGCTTCTATGGCTTCTGCGAAATTCTTATTTGGCATAGAGGTACCAGTGATGGGGATGATAGGAGCGCAAAGAAAAGCTCTTAAATATCTAAAAGATGAGCCAAAAGACCTAGATGAAAAGAGGATTCCTTCAAAGGATTCCAATGAATTCTTTATAAAGCAGGAGCTAATCTCAGTAATAAGTTATGAACCAAATATTGAAAATCTTAAGAAAGTAAAAGACAGGCTATTCATAGCAGCAGGTGATTGGAGCATAAAAAATAACATCTGGCTTGCAGAAGTTTCTAAGATATTGGCAAAAGAAATAGGATGCGAATTTATTTCATTACCAGGGCATCATGGCTCATTTATGGATAATCCAAAAGAATGGACTGAATCTTTAAATAAATATTTAGTTAGAGGTTAAGATAAAGGAGAGGAAGGCTATATCGATGGTATTATCCGCTTCTTTCCTTTGGAGTGGCTTGTAAATCTTCCTAAAGGATCAAATTGGGATGGGTACTATGATACGAAGACCACTTCCTGCAACCATCCTGTTTCAATATTTGCTCAATCCAAAAGGCTGCCATTAGTTTGGGATAAACTTGGAATACCTATATTAACATGGAAGAAATTGCTTCCCGCTACAGTTGATCCAAGATTGATTGCAAAAGAAGATGAAGACTTTATTTTTAAACCAGCATTAGGAAGGGTAGGGGAAGATATTTCTATAAAAGGAACTATGTCAGAGAAAGAACTTGAAAATATTTATAAATCTGTAAGAAGGCATCCTAAAGACTGGGTAGCACAGCATCTATTTAAGAGTAAACCTTTGTTGACAGATGATGGTGAATCTTTTCACTTGTGTATAGGTGTGTTTACTGTAAATGGAAAAGGTGCAGGATTTTATGGGAGAATTAGTCCTTATCCCAGAATTGATGCAAGAGCAGAAGAAATACCAATATTAGTTCGAGGTGAAAAAAATGAATGAAAGTAATTTAACGACATATAAAAAATGGGCACCTGACAATGCTAAGTGGGCAGCATGGGTAAAACCAGTATTGTTTGCAGGTTCTCCGAATTATAGTTACATCGAGTTATCTATACCCAAAGTGAGTTGGCTTTTCGATGATTTTGGTGATACTGCGATAATCGTTGATTTGCCAGGTAAAACAGGAGTTGAGATGGGACTTGGTTTAGCTAGATTAGGATATCGCCCTGTACCTCTTTACAATGGAGTTGATGGTCCAAATAGATATTCTATGATAGTGGATGTTTATGATATTATTTGTGCTTTATATAGTGGGGCAGAAGAGTTGTCGTCATTATACTTAAGAGATGATGCCCCTCCAGCATTTTTATTGGACTCAAACAGGATGAACGGGAATGTTATTCAAGGTAAATTTGATAATAGATGGTGCATTTTTCCTCAAGATATGCCTTCTGCTACGTTTTTGCTCCATAATGGAATTAAAAAAATAATCGTATATACACAAACAAAACAAAATGATTTAACGCATATTTTGCTTCGCTATCAAGAAAAGGGAATTGTGATTTTTACATGCGATATGAGCGGTAATTTGAAAAAGGAGACTATCTCGAAACCATCCAGATTTAAAAGTTTATTTTATAGATTTTTAGTGATTTCCGGATTAAAGCGAAATGCTGCTGGGGGATTTGGAAGCATGATACCTGAACCTTCTAGTAGGGGATATGGGGTAGGTTAATTTACACTGACACTGATGAAGAGGAGAAATTAAATGGGATATGTTGAAGAACTTAGAGCTCTTATTGGTCATAAATGCATTATATTGCCGGGTAGTGCAGTCATTGTGGAAAATAAAGATGGATTGATCCTTATGCAGCAGAGAAAATATCCATATGGAAAATGGTCTTTGCCTGGTGGTTTAATGGAGCTTTCTGAATCCACAATTGAAACAGCAAAGCGTGAATTGCTTGAAGAAACTGGGCTAATTATTGGAGAATTAAAACTCTTGGGAGTATATTCCGGGAAAGATTATCTGTGTACTGCTGCAAATGGAGATGAATGGTATGTGGTTACAACAGTATATATGACAAAGGAATTTCAAGGAGCTCCTTCTGTAAATGATGGAGAGTCCATTGCTTTTAAGTGGGTTGATCCAAATTGTATTCCTGATGGTACTGTGAAGACACATAGGTATATGATTAGGGATTATTTAAAGTCACAAAAATGAGGGAAACCATGGGGAAAGCATTATTTTGGGATTTCGATGGCACGTTGATTTATCCAAACGAATCGTTTTTAGAATCACTACAAAACGCTTTGGAAAAATGTAACTATAAAATAACATAGATGAAATTCGAGAATTTTTACATTCAGTATGCTCATGGAATGTTCCAGAAATTACATATACCGATATGACTGGACAAAAATGGTGGGACAGCATTTTTCGAAAAATGGATTTATTTTACGAAAGCCATAAAATATTAAAGAAAGATATGGAAAAAATAAATTCTATTTTTAAGAATAGAATAATTGATTTTAGAACTTATACTTTATATGCTGATTCTATTTCAGTATTGTACGAATGTATGTTAATGGGCTATAAAAATTATATTATATCGAATAATTATCCTGAATTACCACTTGTTATAAATAACTTTGGGTTAGCAAGATATTTTACTGATTAATAGCAATTATAAAAATAAATTAATCTATGGGTATAATCTTTTTAGAAATAGATAATAATAGAAATAGATAATTTTAAAATTTGACATATTAGAAAATTTGTAATATAATCAAAAAAAAGGCAACTGGTACACAGATGCAGTTTGCCGTTGGTTTTTCAAAAATCGCCTTCGTTAGCAAATTCAGAGGCGGTTATTTCTATTACTCAACATTTTTAGAATAGTGTACACAATTTCGAGTATGACTCTAACTATGAATAATAGTGAATAATGAAT
>WQUF01000049.1 GCA_009785875.1 Oscillospiraceae bacterium
CATAGTTTTCATATCTTGTTGCATGCTGTTTTGAGTTGCAAACATGGAATTCATATCCTGTTTCATAGTTTTCATATCTTGTTGCATGCTGTTTTGAGTTTCAACCATAGGTCTCATGGCTTCTTGCATGAGCATAAATATTTCATCACGATCTTCTTTGGTCATAGACATCACCTCATAAAGTTATTTTACTAGAAACGAACTAATATTGCAATCTATAATAAAAGTATTAATTATCCATAATGTGCCATAGGAAGTTTTTTATGATACAATAAAATAATAAGAGATATCAAGAATGAGGAGAAATTATGAAAAATCTAGCAAGAAAATTTAGCTTTATCACTATGTTGTTTTTAATGTTTACTATCTTTAATTTTAACCATGTATTTGCTGCAGATGGTATTGTTTATGGGAAATTCACTGGCAAAATAACAGTTATGGGAAATACAGGAAATGAAGGCACACAAGAAACAAAGAATTTTATAACTGTTAAGTCAACTGACGATACTAAAATGAATTTTTACATTACGGCTTCCACAATGTATTTAGATAAATCGGTAAATATTTCATTTGATTCTGTTGTTACATGTTTTTATGATAAAAATGAAAATCCACCTTTTCAGTATTATACTGCAATAGCTATCGTTGATGGTTCTACCAAAGTAACTACTTTCCTTTCAAAGTTTGATGATAATCTTTTAAGTGAGAATAAAGATATTGTACTAATCCCTGATAGTAAAACTGAAATCATAACACCAGATGGAGAGGCGTATACCGGAGATATTAAAAATCATACGCTCTTAGTTTTTTCTACAAAAATGACATCAAGCTGTCCTGCAAAAACAGCCCCATTAAAAATAATAGTAATGGATTTAAGTTCTGCTGAAAATAAACCTGTTTATGATAAATTTACAGGAATAGTTATTCAATATACAAAAAATAAATTGAATAAAACGGTAACTATAATAGTACAAGCTGCCTTTGGAGATAAAAAATCTTTTATTGTTGATGGCTTAACTTACATAGATGGCAATATAAATATCAAAAAAAACTCAAGAGTAGTTTGTTTTTATGATAATAATGAAGAATCCTCTTCAGCATATACTGCAATTGCTATTGCTAAAGATAATGCATCTTATACAAATAATGTTGCTTATACTACAATTAAAACAGGTTTTTTAGGAAGATTTGATAAAGATTTAATAGACGATACAAATTCACTTAAGTTAATAAACACTAATAAAGCTACTATTATTTCAGCTAATGGTAAAAAGTACACTGGCAGTTTACAAAATAGAGTTCTTTTAGTATTTTACAATGCATCATTTAATGTACATGTAACTGAAAAAAATAATGGATTTATGGTACCAGAACCATCAAATATTATACCAGATCAAATCAGTCCTTTAAAAATTGTTGTGATGTAAATTGTAAAGGAGTTATTGCAAAACTAATGAACTAAAATTCTCACGGAGAGAAAAACATACTAAAATATACGCTGATTTTTCTCACCGTGAGAAAACTTACTAATAGAAGAGACACTTATTAGTCTGGTTTTATATATCCATTGGATTTTGCTTGTTTTAACCAGTTATCATAATTTTCACCATCTCTTCCTGATGCAATATAAGCTTCATGAATTTTATCTTCAGTTAGTGCTATATATGCAGAACTATTATTTGCTATATATCTTGCTTTTAGTGCCAATAGATAATAATCTAAAGCCTTGTCCCATTTTTTCTGCCATAAGAAGTTGTCTCCGATACTATGATAAATCCAACCGTAATTGCTTTGTTTTCCCACTTCATCGTATGTACTATAAATACTCAGTGCTTCTTTAAAATATGTATTAAGAATGACACTTTCTAATAAATCAGGATGCAAATAACTATAAGCTATACCGCAAAAGACGTTAGCTTCAGCATATAAATCAGGATCTTTATCTTTCAACTCATTTAAGATTAATAAAGCATTTAAGCTTTTATCGAACATATTTCCATAATCGCCATTAAAGAAATTATTGTTTGCTTCTTTTAAAAGGTTCGCTGCATCTTCAATTCTTTTATTGGCATCTATTGCTGATGTTTCGGAAGTTGTGTCAGGAATAGCATTTACAGGTACAGTAGCTAAGTTATCTTCTATCCTTTGCGAGGTAACAGGAGGATAAAAATATAGCCTATACATAAACACAGAAATGAAAATTGTAAAAGTTATACTAAAAATAATTATTGAAACTGACATATAAGTTTTAATGTTCTTATCTAATTTAGAATATCCATATTTGAACAAAAAAAAGATAATAGCGATAATAATGAGCAGCGTAAAAATATATTGTAATAAGTAATTAAGCCAATTATTCATACAAGTCCCCCTCAAGCGCAGTATACAACAATCCATACTATGTGTCAATTAACTTATATCAATTTTTAAAGAAGCTACATTTGGATAAAATAATGGGAAAAAGCTGAATACTGCATCTCATATTCAGCTTTTTTTTCGAGAATTTGTTAAAAAATTAAAATTATCGCTAAAGTAATCACAACTACAATTATTACAATAAATGTCATACAACCAAAGCAACCAGGAAGGCAGCCTGAACGTCGGTAATAACCACCATGATGTCTACCACGAAAAAAACCTCCGCCACCGTAAGGATAACCTCTAAAGTCTCTGCGCAGTCCTCTCGGTCCTCCTCGCCAATGCGGTCCACCTCTACGCATAATAAATTTTCCTCTCTTTCATATATTTTATTCTCAAATTTTGTGACATTGTTTTTAAAAAAAATTTAGATATCACTTATATTATACCAGTAATATAAACAATAAAAGCAGTAATTTATCTAAAATTGTAATTTAAATTAGCCTTTGGATATAAATCAGTTATTTTAGTCCGTAGATTCTTCCAAAATTAGCAAATATTTTAAGTGTTATCTGATATAATGAAACCGAGGTGAAAAAGATACAAGCATATTATTAATGAATATTCTATAAAAGAAGGTGATTTTATTGTCTTTCGTTTATGCTTTTATCGATTGGGAAAACATAGAAAAAACAGCAAAACAAGACTATGGCTCAATCTTAAATTATGATGAATTCAACACAATAATTAGAACAGTTTCAACTGAAAATAATTCACTTTTAGTAGGCATTAAAGCATTTGGTGATTTTGATAAAGGCATCGCTGGGCTTATGACAAAATTAGTCAATCTAGGAATACAGCCCTGCCATGTAGTAACTAAAAGCCCTCACGAATATCTTAAAGGTTCTACTGATATAGTGATGTCTTTAGATATTCTAAAGACAATGTATACATATCCTCATATAACAGAATTTATGTTTGTTTCTGGTGACAGTGATTTGAGATATGTAATAACTGAGTTAAGGACAAATGGTAAATCTATAAAAATACTTGGTTTTAAAGATAGAACGAGTAAATTTATAATAGAAATGGCTAATAATTTCATTTCTTTAGATGAATTCCCAAACTTACTTAGAAAGGTAACAGAAAGTGATAAAGAACATTTAGCCAATTCTTTAATGTTTGACAAAGAAGCTAATATATTAATAAAGGAACTAGATATGCTCGAAGGTAGAGGAAAGAAATTTATTGGACTCAATTATTTTCGTTCATATATCATTGACCACAATCAAACAAAAGCGACAAATTTCAGTGATGCACTTACAAAATGTAAAGATTGCGATATTATAGAAATAAATACCATAGAAAACCCTAACGACCCTGACCACCCAACGAGAGCATGTAAGTTAAATAGAAATAATCGCGTTGTACAGTATATACTAGGGTATTAAAGATGAATTTATCTTGAATACTTAAAGAAACTGCATTACTTGGATTTGAATAAAGCAATGCAGTTTTTTGTAAAATATATGCTTATCTTTAATACTTGATCAATGTATTGGAAATTATTAAGCACAATTAAATAAAGTATTGACTCATAAGGCTATCAAAGAGATTCTGAGATTCAGATAATCCTTTTTTAATGATAGATTTTTGCTCTTCGATTTTTTCAACTATAATAGCAAATTGGTTTTGGAGATGGATTGGGGGAACTGGAATTTTTAAATTTCCATATTGTTTTGCATTAATATTAGGTTGAGCAACAAGTTTTATATTAGACTCAATAAATTTTCTGTAAAATTCAGTTTTAGTAAAGTAAAAAATATAATCTGGTAAAATAATATCCACGTTTGGTGTGAATTTTATTAGATAACCAGCAAAGATGCATTTTCCAAAAGACTCATTAAATTTAAATGTTTTTCCAACGGTAGCACCACTTCTAGCAAATAGGATATCTCCTTCTTTTAAAAGATACTTATTTTCTATTATATTTGGTGATACTTTTTCTTCATTTAAGGTTCCATTATAATTTATATCTGTAATACGAATATAGCGTATATTATTATCAAATTTTGTTGCAGAAGCACCAGAACCGTACATTAAACTATCATAAGTTAATTTTGATAAATGAATAACTTTCCACTCTTTTTCATTTTTAGCAGGATCTCCAAACATATCATAAAACACAGATTTAATGAGATTATCTAATTCTAAAAGCTGCTTTTTACGAAGAGAAATAATATTTGTTATGGCATCAAGGTTGTGTGCAATTTGTTTTTGTGTTTCTATTGGAGGTAGAGGGACGGGCAAATCATATAAAATGTTTTTATTAATTGCCTTAAAAGTGCTTCCGGTTCCCTTATTTTTAAGATCATCAACTTTAGATTTTAAAAAATAATATAAATATAGATAGAATATTATTTTATCTTTTGCTGTAATCCCAGCCAATCCACGACCAATACAACATTCACAATTTGCTATGTTTATTGCTCCTATAGGTGCTCTAACTGAAACTAATAAATCATTAGCTTTTGCTATTTTTGCTGGTTCTGTGCAATAATATTTTTTCACTGGATTTATTTCTCCAAAATCAGCATTCCCTTGAAAAAAAGGAATACCTTCTTCATTTTGATTGTATGTTTCAGATTTTGGTGATTGACCCATATTTAAGATACTTATTTCTCCTAACCTAACCATCTCCCACCTACTCACCTAACAATTCCTCCAATTCCACCATTCTCTCTCTAATCTCCATATTAATCTCATTTTAAATCTATATTAAGTTTAACATTTAGAATTTAGTATTTCAATAAGATGTTTATCAAGCATTGCATGATGAAAATTGAACTAATTCCTATGATCAAACTTGATTTTTTTAGATTATTTGTTATAAGTCAAATTATAACCCTGAAAAACCCATCTAATCGAACATATGTTAAGTCCAACTTTCAAAAATTTGTACAAGTCCATTTTTAAAATTTAGAACCATTTTAAAGAAAAACCGTTCAACATATTTTACGTATCACTATCGAATCACGCTAAAAAAGACTCTATTTTATTAAGAATATTAAATTTAATTTAAGTGATTTTCTTGCAAAAAATAAAAAAAGGCACGCTAACTTGAAGGTGTCATTTCTGCACTTTTGCGGAGTTTTATTAAATTTGTTCTTTTGCTACTTGTTGTCGTACATCTTAAGGTAACTTACTGCTTTCCCAAGGCATCACATCTTTAGTATTTTTTTAATAGACCTATATATTATAAAAGGCTTTTCCCTTTAAAAATTATTTATAATTCTTTAACTCTGCAAAGTTCTTAGCTTTAACTTTACCAAGAGTATTAGCATCAACATAGTCTTGTTCCAAGTAAAATTTCATTTCTGCATCATTGACATTAACCTTGAAATAGTAATCGCTGTTGTTCCTCTGAAACTTTGATTCATAATTTCTCATTGCATCTAGCTTAAAATCAGCATTTAATTTCATATAATCACCAAGTAAATCCTTGTTGATAGTGATTGTTAAATTAGTAGTAAAAGGCACCAAAGTGTTTGCTACGTTAATACTCTGCTGAAGTTGTTCATCTGATCTAGCATTATTTGTAGTTAAATATTTAATCCTATGAATTATGTTTATGTTCTCGATGCCATATTTTTCCAGTATCATCCTCTGGGTCTGATGGTTAACACGAGCTAAGTATCTAGCAGACTGAAGCTTAATCCTCTTCTCTAAAAGCAGCACCATAACTTCATCGCAAAGCTTTTCAAGGCTTAAATAATTGAAAACTGTACTTCTCGACATCAAAAACTCATTCGCCAAAGCTTCGGCAATATTCGACTGAGAGCGATACATCTTACTTTTTTGCATAATAGTATGTCTTTCGATAATAGCTTGTATCAGCACAGTTTGGTCGATATACCTGTAAGAGAAATTTGAATCCAGTATCATAGCTCTAAGGAAATACTCCCCAACTTCTTGTCGTGATAGGATGAAAGCTGGTGCGAATCGGAATTTTTCGTCATTATTTGAGTTTTCATAGAGAGCCTTAAGTGCAAGGTATCTGGATTGACCGATCAATATCTCATATTTTTCATCCTCATCGTTGTCATGGAGCAAGATAAGTGGTTGTAATACGCCGACTTGTTCAATCGAGTTCATCAAAGTTACAAATTGAGCGTTATTAGGCAAATTGAAATAAGCCCAATTCTTTGCACAAGGAACTAAATTAAAGATATCAACCCTTTGGAAGTTTTTAAAGACATCCACACCATCTTTAAAATTATTGATGTTCTTCTTCATCATGTCTATTTCATATTGATGCATTTGTGCGATAGATTCTGGAGAGAGATTTTTATTTACAAAAGTTTCAACATTTATCTTAAAAGGATCATTTTTAATTCTAGCAGTAGGGAATAGATCTTCACCTTCAGATTCTTCGATGTTTATTCCCATTCTATTTAAGGCTTGATGCATTGACATAAATTATACCACCTTTTTTAAATATATTTTTAATATTATATTTTCGAAAAGATTAGAATATGCAAAAAAACTGCTGTAAAAAACAGCAGCTTTAAAATTATTTTTTGTAAAAAGTTTCAACTGAAGATATGACCTTCTCGCATTTCACAAATTCAGAAAACTTGCTTCCTTTGTACTCGGCTCCTTTTTGTATGATGGAATTGGCTAATGAGAGTATCTCGCTTTCGGTTATATTTGGTTTAATATCCCTAATGGTTTCTACTCTGCTCCCACCATTTTGGAGCTTAAAATAAAATTTAAGAGTAATTGATTCCATAAGCTAACCCTCCATGAGCAAAGACACTGAGGACTGTTCGATTGTCTTTGCTGGTGTAACGAGAGCATTGCTTATTTCTACAGCCAGCTCATAGTAATCATCATCGGAGGTATCTAATGGTAAAAAGCCAAAAGATTGCCTCCTTTTCGTATTCATCCCATCATCATTTAAGTATTCATAACTTAAAGATAATGAATTGCTTTTTAATACTTTAGTAACTATAATATCAGCCCCTAATAGAATGTTATATGTAAAATATATTAAAGTTAAATATAAAATATGCTAAAAAAGTTAAAAAAAATTTGAATTGAATTTAATCTTTAGGTCTTTTGTTGTTTTGCATGATTAAATATAAGGCTCATTAGCTGACTTACATAGCTCTGAATATGGAACGTCGCAGCAGGAACTGATCGAAAAAATAGACAACCAGACCCCCGATTTGATACTGATGTCGGGAGATATAGCTGATGATGTTCTGCC
>WQUF01000050.1 GCA_009785875.1 Oscillospiraceae bacterium
CTAAATTTAACTGTAGTGATCATAACTCACGAAATGGATGTTGTTAAGCAAGTTTGTTCAAGAATAGCAGTCCTAGAAGACGGTGTGATACAAGAAATTGGGCTTTGCTCAGATTTATTTTTAAAGGAGAGCAGGGCTTTAAAAGATTTAATTGGAGAAGAATATATTTTACCTGAAACTGGATATAATATAAAGCTATTATTTAAAAAGGAACAGAGCCAGATGCCTATTATAACAAAAATGGCAAAGGATTTAAATATGGATTTTTCAATCGTTTGGGGAAGACTTGAGGGTTTTAAGGATGAGGTATTAGGTTCTTTAATCATAAATGTAGATAAAAAATATGAAGCTTCGATAAAAAAGTATTTAGATAGTGTACCTATGTTTTGGGAGGAAATAGAATGACTTCAGAATTTATAAAAGCATTTACAGAAACACTATATATGGTATTTTTATCTAGTTTACTATCATTTGTTTTAGGTTCTTTGCTCAGCATAGTTTTGATTTTCACAAGAGCTGGAGGACTAAGACCTAATGTCGCTGTTTATAGGGTTCTCGATTTAATCATAAATTTATTTCGCTCCTTTCCTTTCATGATCCTGATAGTTGCGATGATTCCTCTCACTAGACTCATAATAGGAAGATCTATAGGAAGTACAGCTGCCATTGTACCACTTACTATTGCAGCAATACCATTTGTAGCAAGGTTAAATGAAGGATCATTTTTAGAGGTAGATAAAGGTGTAATCGAAGCAGCAAAAGCTTTTGGAGCCACTGATTTGCAGATAGTGTTTAAAGTGATGGTAAAAGAAGCAGTTCCATCGATTTTGCTCAATATAACTATGTTAATAATCAATTTAATCGGCTATTCAACTTTGGCAGGTGTGGTTGGTGGGGGCGGACTCGGCAATTTAGCTTATAACTACGGGTATACGCGCTTTCAAACCGAGCCTATGGTAGTAGCCGTGATACTTACTGTAATTATTGTACAGGCTGTTCAAAGCCTGGGCAATTTATTATATAAAAAATTTAAATAGGAGGAGTAAAATGGTAAAAAAATTTTTAAGTTTATTGTGTGGTTTAATCCTTATCGCTAGCTTAGGAGGTTGTTCCCAAAGTGCTAATACCAATGACAAAAAAAATATTAAAGTAGGAGTAACACCATTTCCACATAAGGATATAATGAATGTAGCAAAAGATATTCTAGCAAAGGAAGGTTACACAGTAGAAATAGTAGAATTTAACGACTATGTGCAGCCAAATGTAGCTCTTGAAGATGGAAGCCTTGATGCAAATTTCTTTCAACATGTTCCTTATCTTGAGGAAACAAATAAAGAGAAAGGATTTCATTTAACCTGGACGGTGAAAGTTCACATAGAGCCACTAGGGCTTTATTCTAATAAAGTAACTTCCATAAATGATTTAAAAGATGGAGCAGAAATTGCTATCCCTAATGATGCAACAAATGAAGCTAGAGCTCTTAGGCTTCTTGAAAAATTTGGTCTCATAAAAGTAAATACAGGAGAACTTGTTACAGTAAAGGATATTACTGAAAATAAAAAGAATTTTAAATTTGATGAAATAGATGCAGCTCAGCTTCCAAGAACCCTTGTGGATGTGGATGCAGCAGTTATCAATACAAATTTTGCCGCAGAAGCGAATTTAAACCCTTCAAAGGATGCTTTGATCATCGAAGATAAGGATTCGCCTTATGCAAATGTTCTTGCTGTAAAAGAAGGGAATCAAGATAAACCATATATTAAGGCACTCTCCGATGCGCTCAATTCACCTGAGGTTAAACAATATATTGTAGATAATTTAGAAAGTAAAGGAATTGTTCCTGCTTTTTAATTCTCTCACCTCTTAGGCTATAGCCTAAGAGGTGGAATAAAATTGAGGGAACCAAATGCTAAATATACTTCCTTTTAAAGTTTCGCTCTGCACCTCGATATTCCCATTACATAATTCCACAATCCTTTTGACGATTACAAGTCCAAGACCATTCCCTTGCTTAGTATGTGAAGTATCTCCCTGATAGAATTTATCGAAGATATGAGCTTTTGTCTCTTCATCCATTCCAATTCCATCATCTTGAATTAAAAAGCGAATACCTCCATTCCAATGAGATAACCTTACGCTAATCGTCCCACCAGATTTTGAAAACTTAATCGCATTATCTAAGAGGTTTAACCATATTTGCTGGGTCAAATCCTCGTTTCCCTCATACATTATCTCGTCCATCTCCACATCTAGAGTAATTTCTTTTGAAGTCCACTTTGGCTCGGTTAAGACGATTGCTCTTCGTATCTGTTCGTCCAGCCGAAATATCGACTTTTCTGGTACAATTTCGATATTCTCATATTTTGAAAGATTCAGTATACTGGTGGAAAGGTCAGCTAAACGCTCCGATTCTGTGATTATAATACTGAGATATTCTTTTCTTTCATCTTCATTTAGGCTACCATCTCTTAAAAGCTTAGCAAAACCTCTTATCGACACGATGGGTGTCTTAAATTCATGTGAAAAATTATTGATAAAATCGCTGCGCAGAGTTTCGATGGTTGATAATTCGTGAGCCATCTTATTGAAACTCTGAGATAATTCCTCCA
>WQUF01000051.1 GCA_009785875.1 Oscillospiraceae bacterium
TTCTGCAAATCTTTTAAACAGTATATATGACTTTTTGCATCCTTTGTGTATTTTTGCGTAAAAGTTCAATTTTTGTTTGAAAGTACAGATCTATACTTTCTTGCTGATATCGTGATCAAAACTAACGCAAAAAGCATCAAGGGGATACAGGAGATGAAGCCGAATCCCAGCGAACCCTTTGAATTGATAAGCGTTATGCTTTCTTTTGTAAGAAAAAGTGATGGTAAACCCGATACAGCGTTAATTGTTCCATGACCGATGGCTGTGGGCCAAATACTGCCGGATTTCCCAGTAATATATGAAAGGAATGTCCCCATAGCTATACAAGTCGGACACATCGCCAAGATACCAAGCCAAGGAAACCCAAAGTAACCGGTTCCATAGTTATGTCCCAATGCAATAATTGGAGCATGCCACAATCCCCATATTATTCCGCAAAGGATATATGCTTTCACTTCGGTTGTCCGATTTCGTACTGCCGGAAACAAAAATCCTCTCCAGCCAATTTCCTCACCCAATGCTAATATCATACTGAAAAAGGAATTTATGGTTATCCCTACTAATATTTGAAGAAACATAGCAGTTTGCACCGCACTATCTGTAGGTGCGACTCCACGCTGTGATGTCAGTGTTGAACGAACATTTTCCAGCGTTGTGTCAAATTGGTTACGGAAAATAATAAAATACAAAATCCCTCCAAGTATGAAAGCACCGATAGGAATTAGCCATGCACATAGATACCACCGAACATTCCCCTTAAATTTCGGTTTTATAGAAGGTTCTAAAATGCGCATTCCTCCGTTTATTTTTTTGATGATCAATACAGCAATTGCTGGCATAAACATGGAAAAAGCTACAACAACAGTACCGACTGATGACGACAGACTGATTCCAAGCAGTGCTAACATTCCCCAAATTATCCATGCCAACAAAAAAGCAAATATAAGGTAATATACAATTGTCTTTTTCTTCACAGTAACACCTTCCTATATAACTAATCAGTATCTCATGACACTTAGTAATTATATAGAGCTTTTGATCATCAATGTGCGTTTTTGTGCGAAAGTTCAGTTTTTGTCTGAAGGTACGGATTGATACCCTCTCAGCATCACATTTGCTTTAAACCAATTATTCTCATAAGAGTTATGAATAACACCATCATACTTTTCGACTACATACTTGATACTCAGCATACCAATGGAATGAAGATCTTTATCTTTCTTGCTTGTTACAAAGGCACCATTTTCTAAAACAGGCTCTTTGGTATAACCATTTTCTACCCCAATAATTAAAAGATTTCCTTTACGCCTGATATTAAGCTTCACACAGCGCAAAGCCTCGGTTTCCGTTTGTGCAGCAGCTTCAATGGCATTATCCAGCAAATTTCCGAGCAAAGAACACAAATCCATATTACTGATCAATAGGTCTTTATCATAAGCACCGTCAACTTGAAATTTTATGTGTTCTTGAGTGGCTTCCCAATATTTCTGATTGATAATAGCATTTGCGTTTTCATTTTCAACATTAAATAAAAAAGCAGAACGTAATTGCCCCTCATATTCTGAAATGTTTTGAAGAGCGGTTACGTCGCCCTTTTCCTCGGCAAGCCTTCGCCATTGTATGAGGCTATGCTTTAAATCATGGCTTAGTACCCGAATCCGTTCGTCCGATGCCTGTTTACGCAACATATATCTTTCTATCATATCGTTTTGAATAGCTAGTGCATTTGCCTCAGTGACTTTAGAAAAATACCGGCAGACAAAATAGAAAACGAAATATAACATTAGCCAAACAACAAGGAACCCTAATGAACCGACTGCCACATATTTAAAACGCAGCCAGGTATCTTCTATCCAAATTCCAAGATTGCTTATGGCATACAACCCGGCGACAATAATTATAAAACCGATCATCATGCCTATCCAGTATTTTCCCGGTATGAAACGCTTGCCTTCCGTGTTAAGACGAGTGATCACCAGTACCAATATCATATATATTAGTGTGGTTAGTAAAAGAGCCAACAGTATCACGGGCCAAGCCGCTCCTTGTATGATAAGAATTTTAAAAAATGTCGAAGTAGTCTGTATTGCAGAAAGCTTCGTAATAACCGCATTGAGTACAACCGCACCGAGCAAACCTGAAAACATAAAGATTGCCCCATTCACAAAGCCAAAAAGAACTCGTTCTCTACGCTTACCGCCCATAAAAAACACCGGATACAAGATGATGACCACGAAAAAGATCCACCAGGCTATGTCCCCAATTAATGAGGGAACGTTGTGTGCAATCAACTCCAGAGCAGCTATTATCACGCTGACGACCAGCATAACAAGCGCAAGGCGGTATCCTCTCCACTTTGCGCTAAATCCAATGGTTTTATAATAGAAAAATGTTTGAATACACGTTACCATCGCCATAGTAAAAAACTCAACCAGTACGGGCATGATAAGAATTCCATCCATCGCTCAAATTCGCTCCTCTAAAAACTTCAGATATTTTTCCATTGATGCTTCCCTGACTTTGCGCTTAACACCCAATGGAACCATCAGACCGCCTGTAAGCACAAAGAAATCGACATCGATACTCACCACATGATTACAGTTCAATA
>WQUF01000052.1 GCA_009785875.1 Oscillospiraceae bacterium
CGCTTGCTTCGAAACGAATTAGAGAAATACGGTTGCAGCGTCGCAATGCATACTGTCTTTGGTGGTGGTCACGGTTTCGATAGCCCTGCTGTTGATGCTGTTGTCAATGACTTTTTAGATTATCATTTCAAGAAGTAATAATAGACTGTTAATAAGGACTTCACAGGAGGAGAACTATGTTTTCGCTTTTTAATACGCAAGAAAAACAAATCTTTATAGGCAACATCTTGTTTATTGTCTGCTGTGTGTTCTATCTTGCTTGGTGGCTACTTGCCTTTAAACCTTCTGGTGCGATTAGTGGCATGAAAACAGGCTGGCTTTTGATCCCAGCTAGTATTTCAGGGATTTTAGGGGTAATTTTGATTCTTCGAGGCATTTTTGAAAAAACACTGGATAAACAATTGCTTCCGAGTGGATATATTCT
This sequence comes from Oscillospiraceae bacterium, assembly GCA_009785875.1. GTDB lineage: Bacteria > Bacillota > Clostridia > Clostridiales > Clostridiaceae > WQUF01. Next base: position 425 of record WQUF01000052.1, read on the forward strand.
TTGGGGTGGTATTGCTGCATTCTTTATCCTGCTTGCTGTTACGGTGTTGTTGTTTAAACGCCCTGCTACTACGGAATTATTCTTGATCGTTGGATGGTTTATGCTTGCCCTTGCAGAAATTAATGCGCTATTTGGACTTGGGCTGTTTTCCCATAATATTTCCGTGAGTTTTATTTTGATAATTAGCGTGGCTGTTGTAATTTCCCTGGTCTGTTATGTGCTTTACTTCCGCTTAGACAGCTTTAAAGGATATATCGATGGCATGATTCCACTTTTATTGTCAGGTCTTACTATGGCTGGTATTTCCTGTTTTGTGTTGATTTTAGTTAAATAATAAAGGATAAGATTTAATTTAATCCTATAAAAAATAGGGGTCTCTTTTTATATGACCCCTTATACACATTATAAAAAGAATCCATTTTATCTGCATTGATATCTAAAATAATCTCTTTAGCTGTTTTTGATAGTTTTTGGGGATTTAAAGCAAGCCATATAATAACATGTGTATCCAAAATATATCTCATTTATCCCACACTTCTTTAACAGGTTTACAATAATCAGGATCACTCTCAAAACGTCCATATTCATCCATTGGTTCGTTAAAATCATCAGCTATCCAGCCTTTTCCTTCCCAACCACCAAGTTTAGCCTGCTTTTTCAATCTTGAAATGGTAAGGGGAAAAGGAATGGCGTTTTTGTCAACCACTTGTATCAGAAAAAGGTTTACCGCTTCTTCTATATCAAGGCCGAGACGCTCTAATACGCTGCTTGCATTTGCCTCAAGCTCTCTTGTAGTACGGATATTTATGTTCACATCAGCATTCATTCTCATCACCTCTAAATAATATTATATCATAAAATAAAAATGTTGTAGAGGCACTCCTAAATCAAATATAACGACGAAAATGTATTATCCTGTGTTTTTTCTATTGCTTATTACAGCATTCGTGAGTATTATATTAAGTGAATCCTATAAAGTAAAGGAGGAATCTTCTCTTCATGGAACAGCGAAAAATTAAATGTTTGGTAACAGGAGCAACTGGATATGTCGGGACTGTGCTGGTCAAAAACATGTATGACTATGGTTACGATGTGACTTCACTTGCTTTACCTGGCGATGACACCGAATTTGTTTCACAGTATTCCAAGGTACGTTATGCCGATGTTTGCGATGAGGATGCATTAGAACGTGAAGCGACTGGTTTTGATGTTGTTGTCCATCTGGCCGGTATTATTGATATTAGCGTGCGCAACCGTAAGCTTATACGGCGTGTCAATATCGGTGGTACGCAGAATGTGGCAGAATTGTGTCATAAGCGTGGAATGAAGATGATTTATTGCAGTTCTGTTCATTCCATACCATGCTTGCCTAATGATCAGCTTATGACGGAAACCGTTGATTTCGATCCTAAAAAGGTGGAAGGTACATACGGTAAGACCAAAGCAGAAGCGACTAAGTTTGTGCTGGAAATGACTCGAAATGGACTTGATGCCATGGTAGCTTTTCCATCTGGTATCATCGGACCATATGAGCGGAGGGTTTCCAATATAGGTGCATTGATCATAGATTTTTTATGCGGTGGTTTAACGGCATATACCAGTGGTCAATATAACTTTGTCGATGTCCGCGACGTGGCAAACGGTATCCGTGGTATGATTGAACATTGGAAATCGGGAGAATGTTATATCCTCTCAGGTCATGTAGTTACCGTAGAGCAGATGATATCGGAGATAGCGAAAGCCAGTGGTAAAAAAATGCTTCGTGTCAAGATGCCATATTGGTTTGCATTGGGGACGAGTTATTTTGCTGAGTTCTATTATTTTCTGATGCGTAAAAAGCCGTTGTTTACACATTATTCGATGCAAACGCTGCAAGCAAGCTGCAAGTTTTCTAATAGAAAAGCAAAGGAGGATATTGGTTTTTCCTCAAGACCATTTCAGGAGAGCCTTTCCGATATGACACACTGGATCATGGATCATTTCATCATAAAAGTGGGAAAAAAGTATAAGCCATGTCCTTACAAATAAAACCAGATTTGAGTTAAAGTTAATTTTGAAAGAATTGACATTATATAAAATTCTGCATATAATAAATATATAAAGGCGACAACGGAGAGAGTACACTGCATTTAAAAGTCACAGTGAGCAAGGGACAGTGAAAACTTGCACGATTAGAATGT
>WQUF01000053.1 GCA_009785875.1 Oscillospiraceae bacterium
TACCATCCCTGCCGCCCAGAGCGAGTCTAAGATAAGAGATGCACCACTTTTTTCAAAGAGGGCGGCAATCTGCCGCCCGCGCGATCGGATGAAGGTTAAACATGAAAGAAGCTTTAAAGTATGTGTCTAAATTTGTGAACGAAAACAAAGGAGTAAATATTGTTTTAATAAACTCCCCACATGGTGTGTGAACAAGGAAGTGTTAAAGTTATTATTATTATTATTATTATTATTCATTCATTCATTCATTCATTCATTCATTCATTCAATCCAGCTATATGGGGCCACAGCCCGAAGGATGTAGAACATGTCAAAATTCATGCAACTCAAATAAGGCAACATATGTACAGTACATAAGAAGAAAACAATAAAAAAATTTACACAGCGAAGTATAGTACATGCCTTGTTTTAAGGTAGAATATACATACAAAATTAATACTGATACATACCAGCCTGAATGAGGTTCATATGGTGATCAAATGAAATAGAGTTGTAAATGATAAAAGACAATGACATAAAATAGCACTCAAAATACATAAAATATATGTTAATTCTAATTATACATGTAAATTGTCATTTCACCATTTGATTAAAATAAGACAATGTCAATAAAAACTATAATTTAAAAATTTAAGTTTTATTGCAGTTATACAATTCATTTAAGCTATAAAAGGAGTGAAAATGTAAGAATTCTTTCAAGGCTTGTTCGAATTGTTTCTTAGTCTGGAGTAGGTTTTTCACATAGGTAGGTACGTTATTGAAGGCCTTAATTCCAGTATAATATGTTCCCATTTGGAACACTGTCAATTTTGGAGGTGGTGGATGCAAATTTGATTTATTTTTAATATTAAAACTATGAATTTCAGAGTTCAATCTAAAATATTCTCCATTATCAGCCACAAAGAGCAGGAGTGATAACAAATATTTGGATTGTAGTGGCAATATTTTCAGCTTTTTAAAGTACTCTCTACAAGAATCTCTATTTCTTATCCCCACCATGATCCTAATATCCTTTTTTGCATTTTGAAAATAGCATTGCTGTAGTGGGTATTGCCCCGAAATATTATTCCATAGGTCAGTATTGAATAGAAATATGAATAGTATATTAATTTCAAGGAGTCCAAGGATAGGAAGGATTGTACTATTCTCATAGCAAAAGTAGCTGCACTCAATTTAGGTACAGTAGCCTCAATATGTTTTCTCCATGAGAGTGAATTATCCAAAGTTAAGCCAAGAAATGTTATACTATCAACTGTGGTTAATTTCGTATCTTTATATATTATGTCAAAATTACTAAAGAAATTGTTTTTTGTTGTAAAATGCATAAAGTGAGTCTTTTCCCAGTTTAAAGATACCAAGTTTGAATTAAACCATTTGTGTATATGCTGAAGGATTTTGTGAACATCCTCTCTAAAATTTATTGGATCTGGATTTGAGATAATCAAACTTGTATCATCAGCAAAAAGAACAATTTTATTAAGTAAGGAAGATGTACCAACTTGATGCAATCAATTTTACTATGATTTTATCTCATAAATGGCCTCTACATATTTCGAACATTTACATGTCCATATTCAGGAGTTGTTATATATAGGTTGTTTCACTGCCGCATGTGGTGTTATGCCATAGGTGTTGAGGCCATTTATGAGATAAAATCGTAGTAAAATTGATTGCATCAAGTTGGTACATCTTCCTTACTTATATATATGATGCACGGTCACACTTATATCAAACAATTTTATTATTTTTATTTATTGAGTGTGGCAAGTCATTTATATATAGGAGGAAAAACAGAGGGCCAAGTATTGATACCTGGGGCACGCCATGGGTTATATCACCCCAATCAGAGATAGAAGTGAAATAGTTACTATTTAGGACTACTCTCTGGTATCTACCCTGTAGGTAGGTTTTTGTTGTTTTAAAAATTCCTCCTGTTATTCCATAGAATTCTAATTTAGTTAGTAAGATATGTAATCAAAGTCTTTTTGTAAGTCAAAATACCTCTGTTTTTTTTTTTGAAACTAATTTAATATATTATTAATAAAATTAATGAAGCTTGTTCGATAGAGGAGGAAGTTCTAAAACTGAATTGTTCAGCAGCTAGAATGTTATTGGTCTCCAAATGATTCATAAGTCTGACATATATTATTTTTTCAAGAATCTTTGAGAATGAGGGCAATATAGAAATTGGTCTATAGTTTGCGACATTTTTCTTGTCTCCATGGTTTGATAGTAGCGTATTTTAATCTTATAGGGAAGATTCCAGGCAGCATAGACCTATTGAAAATGTAGCTCAATGGGGAGCTAATAAAGGGGGGGGCGCCGATTTTTAAGATTTTAGTAGTAATTTCATCATACCCATAGGACTCTTTTGCCTTTAGGGATTTAATAATGTTTTCTATTTCCTTAGGTGGTGTATTTTTAAAGTTTATGTTAGGAAAGACTCTACGAGGTTGATTCAGTAGATAGTAATTAGGACTGTTATAGGTATCATGTTGTTTGTTAAGTCTGATATTTTTAATAATATTTTCACTTACTGTCAAAAAATAATTGTTAAAGTCCTCAGGAGAGTTATGGTAATTAGTCATAGCTG
>WQUF01000054.1 GCA_009785875.1 Oscillospiraceae bacterium
CAATTTTCCACTTTAAAGAAATCTCCATATTTTTACGAATAATGCCAAGGAGTGAAATGATGGAAAAAATATTAACATCGATGAAACAAGAAAAATCCAGGTCGTTATTCATTGTTTATGGTATTTTAATCATACTTTTACCTATATCGGAGCTCATTTCTCCAGGTTTTTTAGCTTTAAGCCATATGGATAGCGTCCTCAGACAAGCTGCTTTCCTAGGAATTGTAGCTATAGGTCAGACATTCGTCATCCTTACAGGAGGTATCGATATTTCAGTTGCCTCTGTTATAACCCTTGCTAATGTAGTTTCTGCTCAGGTCATGAGTGGTCAAGATTCTAATGTGCTTTTTGCCATTGCACTCATACTCGCTATTGGTTTGATTGTAGGTTTAGTAAATGGATTAGGAGTATTCTTTTTGCGAATACCATCTATGATAATGACTCTTGCAATGGGAGGCGTAGTTCAAGGCATAGCTTTGATATACAGCAAAGGAGCACCAAAAGGCAATACCGCTCCATTTATAAAATATATCAGCACAGGTAAAATTGGCGGAGCTATTTCAGTTGTAGTTGTCTTGTGGATTGCTTTATCAATCATTACCATTGTAACATTAAGAAAGACTATTTTCGGCAGAAGCACATACATGATCGGTACAAATTTAGAAGCAGCCCGTTATTCTGGTACAAATATAGCTATGCAGACAATTTCTGTATATGTCATTTCATCTGTGATGGCAGCTATTGTTGGCATTCTTCTTGTGGGATATACAAATACTAGTTTTACTACTGCTGGCGATATATATACAATGAACTCTATAGCTGCAGTTGTAATAGGTGGAACTTCCATAATGGGTGGTCTTGGAGGGTATGGCGGAACAATAGCTGGCTCCATCATCATGACCATGATTGTAAGCCTTCTTACTATTATACGCATTCCTGACTCAGGACGTGACATTGCACAAGGAGTTATTATCATCCTATTAGTGCTTGCATATAGCGGTAGGATATTTTCAAAAAAGCGGCGTGTTACCATCAAATCATAAGGAGGTATTCAAATGACTATATTGACTTTGGAAGCGAGTACTGCTTCTGCGAAAGCCATGATATATGATAGCGAAAAAGGTCCCATAAAACTAATTACAGAACACTATGATAAAGCACGAGGCGATATAAGTGCCTACGATGCAGATGATGTCTATGATGCTATGATAAGTGCTGGTAAAAAAGCTGCAGATGGGTTTCAACCTGATGTTGTTGCATTAGGCGGTACATGGCACAGTTTACTAGCATGTGATGAAAATATGCAACCTGTTACCCCAACCTATTCCTGGGCATATGTTGGAGCAGCAAAAGATGCAGCAGAAATACGTGCAAACAAAGAACTAACAAATGAACTCTATAATCAAACAGGTTGCATGGTTCATGGTATCTACCCGCTCTACAAATTATTGCATCTTAAACATGAAGGAATGGATTTAAAAAAACATTATTTTTTCGGTCAGGGTAGCTATAACTTTTTTAAAATGACAGGTGAACGCCTTACATCCGAAAGCATGGCATCTGGCTCAGCTATGTTAAATACACACGATAAGCGTTATAATGAAATGTCCCTAAGCTTAGTAGGAATTAACGAAAACCAGCTTCCCCTGGTCACAACATACAAAGAATCACGTCCACTTTTGAAAAAGGTAGCTGATGAATTAGGGATAAGACCTGGGATTCCTGTGACACTTCCCCATCCTGATGGTGCACTCAACCAGGTAGGAGCAGGTGCACTAGAAAAAGGCATTATGACTCTTTCAGTTGGCACAAGTGGTGCAATAAGGCTTTCCACTGATATGCCTATACTTCCGAAAAACAAAAGCACTTGGTGTTATTTAGCTCCTGAAAAATGGCTGTCAGGTGCAGCTACATCTGGTGCCACAAATTGTGTGGATTGGTTTATAAGCACAGTAAATTCCAAACGCTATAGTTATGGTGATTTAGAAAAAATGATTCAAAACAGAGAGAAAGCACCAGTATTTCTACCTTTTATCAGCGGAGAAAGATGCCCTGGTTGGCATGACAGTAGGCTTGCTACCTTTCACAATCTGGCAGCTGATACTACTATAGGCGATATGTATTATGCTGTCCTAGAGGGAGTACTGTTCAACCTTTATCATTGCTACAATGAACTCATTAATATCAGTGGAAAGCCTGACATCATCAGGGTATCCGGAGGTGTATGCAAAAGTGCGTTATGGCTCGGCATGCTTACAGATATATGGCAGGCGGATATTGAAATTTCAGATATTGAGCAGGCATCTATGCTCGGTGCAGCAGTACTTGGGATGTACACTGCTGGAGTGATCACAGATTTAACGGAATATAAAGTAGTGACAGATAAAATACTAAAGCCCGATAAAAAAGCTGCAGACTTTTATGCTGCTAGATTTGAAAAATATATGAAAGCATATAATAGCTTTGAATAGGAAACCAGATTTGGCTTCCTATTTTTTTAAAATAAGAATATTTTTTATATACAATCATATATTAAAATGTATAATAATATTTTGAGGTAGAGACATGAAGGAAATGTTCTACGATGACAAT
>WQUF01000055.1 GCA_009785875.1 Oscillospiraceae bacterium
CTTTGGTTAGATTGCTGACGATATCCGTTCTGCGTGTCACAATCAAAAACAACACCGCAATAATATACATTGGAATCATCGTAAAGACATATGCCTTTGCGAAGGTAAATTTAAGGTAAATAGGGTAAGCAATGCCTGTGGCAAAACTAAAGTAAGCAAAACCAAGCCCCAGCGTAGCCCAGTAAGTAAGTGCAGTCATATTATCGCTCATGACCTTCGACATCACAGCTCCTAGGATGGCAGCAAAGACGATGTAAGCTGCACCGATGATCAAGGCATACAGATATCTACCTATAATCATCTCAGATTTTTTCAGCGGTAGAATACCATAAAGCTTTTCACTGTGGTTTCTCTCATAGATAGAGAAAATTCCTCCACTTGCAGTTACCCCAAATACCATCGTAAACATCATTGTGTAATCAGGTCCATGTGATATCATACCAATTACGATAGCGATAATCGTCAAAGCAGCCGTCATTTTTAAAGTAGATTTGGCAGCATAAAAGTCCAGCTTTGTAGCATTTAATATTCTATTCATGAGCATGTTCCCCCTTTGCGATGTGAATCAGAATTTCATCAATTTCTGGTGATTCTGTCACAATATTGCTTGGTAACCCTTTAATGTCCGATGCTCGCAGCATTCCATTGAAACCTGTAGATGTAATGGATAAGCCAATGATTTTCTTTTTTATATCATCTGTTAAATCGCTTTTGCTTCCTTTTATGATGCAGAAATGCTCCAGCAATCCGTCTTTCGTACCAGTATAGAAAATCTTGCCATGATCGATCAATGTAATGTAATCTGCAATGCGCTCCAAATCAGACGTGATATGTGTGGAGAAGAATACGCTCTTTTCCCCATCCTCTATATATTTGCTCAATATATCAAGAAGCTCGTCCCTTGCTACAGGATCGAGACCACTGGTTGGTTCATCTAAAATCAAAAGCTTTGCACCATGTGACATCGCTACCGCAAGCATAAGTTTCATCTTCATGCCTCGAGACAGCTCTTTAACCTGCTTTTTAGGTGAAAGCTCGAATTTCTCAATATACTCGCTGTAATCCTTGCTATTCCACTGGCTGTAAAAACCTTTAATTGCTTTTTCAACTTCACTCACACGCCATGTGTCTACAAAGAAGATCTCGTCAAACACAGCAGCTAGCTCTTGTTTGGCAGCAAGTTCATCACGTATGTTATCGAGACCAAATATTTTGATCTCACCACTTTCTCGTGTAGCCATATTCAAGATGCATCTGATAGTAGTCGTCTTCCCTGCACCATTTTGCCCGACAAAGCCCATTATATATCCAGCAGGAAGCTTAAAAGATACATCTTTCATATGAAAATCGCTATAACTCTTCTTTAGATTTAAAACCTCTAATGCATTTTTCTTATCCAAATTCATTTCCCTCCAGTGTAAATATAAATAACTTCTCCAATTCTTCCCTTGAAAGTTTTGCAATCCTTGCTGCGTTGATTGCTGCATTGAAGCCATCCTCAATTTTGCGGTAAAGCTGTTCACGGATCAGATCGCTGTCCTTAGGAGCTACATAACATCCTTTACCCTGCACATTGACGATATACCCCTCTTGTTCCAGTTCGGTATATGCCCTTGTGGTGGTGATGACGCTTACTTTCAAATCTCCGGCGAGCTGGCGAATAGACGGGAGCATATCGCCTTCATTCATCTCGTCGTTTAGGATTGCCTCTTTAATCTGTTCCTTGATCTGCTCATAAATCGGTATCCCAGCCGAGTTTTTGATGATGATCGTCAATAGCAAACTCACCTCCATGTCATTAATGTTAATTGTGTTTATGAAGTCATTACTGTATATTTTTTATATTAACACTTAAGGTATAGCTTGTCAATGAGTTATTTAAAATATTATTTTTAATATTTTGTATAAAATTCAGTATACCAGTTAATAATTAAAATATGTTCTCCCTTTTTAATTATATTACTATATATATAAAAACACCATTCAATTTTAAATGTATCCACACTAAAAAAGAATGGTGTCTTTTACTTTAATTTTATTTTTTTAAACAATTCCCTTATGTATTCATCATCCTCACACATATCTCGAAAAGAATAAGCAAAATCTAAAAAAGTTTCCCTGTCATTAGAATAAGCGCAGTATAAATCGCACTCTTCATCATACTTTATCAGACCCTTCAAATGCGGAAATTTTTCTTCAATAAAAGCTTCAGAGAGCTTTCTAAGAGCAAATCCATTTCCCTTATAGCCCCATCTTAAGCGTTTTTTAAAGATATTGTATCTATATAGACCTTCGGTCAAAATCAAAGTATAATTATTTTCATACTCAATAAAAATAAATGGCTTAATCCTCTCTTTAATCTCCATTTAAGCACCTCTAATTTAAATAATTATCTTCATTTTTGCCAAAACTAAGCCATATAAACCATTTTTTATAAATTTAGTATCATAATATTAAATTTTTCCTCAAATTTAACATGCTTTACGCTTCTTAATATCTTAAACCCAGCTTTTTCATAAAGATGAATTGCTCTTTTATTAAAATCAGCAACGGTGAATCTAATCTTATTCTTCTCATTCATTTTATATTTTTTAGCAAATTCAAGACCAAAATTTAAAAAATCCAGACCCTGGCCAATGCCACAAAATTCAGGATTCATACCAAGACCCATATCTAAAGCATCCTCATCATACCCCTCTTCATATGTAGGAATTGTAGCAGCATCACCAAAGCAAAAATATCCAAAGAGTCTATTGGAAAGATCTCTGCATGCATAATAATCATTTTCTAAAAGTTCGTGAATAGTCTCTTCGCATTCCTTAAAGCTATACAAAACATATGGTTCATCATAAGTCCACTTAGAGATCTCCATAGCATTTTCTAAATTCATAGGTGCAATATAGTACATAAATTAATCTCACTTATAGATTTCTTCTCAATTTAAAAAAATTTGTGATCAATTCAGAGCAATTAGCATCATATAGCCACTTTACTTCAGTACAAGTATTTAAATAACTGTTGTTTAATAGATCAAGTATAGATCCACAGCATCCAGAAACTGGCTCACATGCTCCAATAACCACTCTTTTTATCCTGGAATTTATTATGCTACCTGCACACATTGCACAAGGCTCTAAAGTGATATACAATGTAGCTCCAGAAAGCCTCCAATTTGATATAGCTCTCGCAGCTTCTTGTATTGCTAAAAGTTCTGCATGGCAAGTTGGATCATTTTTCTCTTCAACCATGTTGTGACAAGATGCTATTATTTTATTGTCCATGACGATTACAGCTCCAATAGGAATTTCACCTTTATTATAAGCTTTAACAGCTTCATCATAAGCGACCTTCATATAAAAAGCATCTTCCATAATCCACATCCTAAAGAAAATTAATCGACTTTCGTACCTCTCACGCATAACCTCATGATAGGATCATTTGTACATGTAAACATGGTTACTACAGCTTTGCCATTTGTATTTTGATCCACAACTTTTGGAATATCATCGCTCCTATGGGCATCAAAAATATCATCAACTTTATATGTATAAGTAGCACCGTACATATCTGTTATTGTAAAGGTATCACCCATTTTAACATTTTTAAGCTTTCCAAACATGGATTGATCCCTATAATCGTGTCCCATGAGCACCAAGTTGCCCACTTGATTAGCATCGACACCATCGTATTTCACTATAGCAAGTTCAAGAGGTCTCTTATATTTTAAGTCTATATTTGTTTCTTTATTCTGTTCATCTGTTAAAGTTATAATAGGATAGTCAATGCTGATAGATGGTATATTTATTCTACCAATTACAGGATAATCTTCAAGCATGATCTTTTCAGGATCAGGTCTAACTTGTGTTTGATTTTCGCTTAGCTGTAAACCATCCATAGTTTTAAGAGTATCGCTAATTTTAGTTTTAGCTTCTTCAGCTTGAGCAATTCTATTCGATATGTAATTCTGATAGCTAACATACCTGTAAACAAAAAAAGATATTACTGCTAGAGCTATAATGCTACATCCTATGATTGCAAATTTAATGATAAAACTATTTTTCCCTTTATTATTTTTTCTAGATGTTCTTGTTTCATTTGATTTATTAAATCCATTATTTTGTTCTTCATTATTCATTGGATCTTGTGGTTCATTATTCATATATACACCTTCCTAAATAATTTCTCTTTTGATATCGCTAATTTAATTTTATAATAAAATAACATTTTTTTCAACAATATTCTGTAAAAAAATCAAATAAATAGAATAAAACTAAGAATATTATAATTAATTTAAAATATAATAAAAAGTTGACTTTTAATTATAGATACATATATTATAAACTTTATAAAATTTATTATTTGCAAAAATGCAAAATTTATTGACAATTTTAAAATAGATAATTAAAATATAAATATTAGTGTGCTCGTAGCTCAGTCGGATAGAGCAGTAGTTTCCTAAACTATTGGTCGGGGGTTCAATTCCTCTCGGGCACACCAGCTTCACCTTCTTCTTTTAATTCATTAGTAAACTCTAAACTTACCCAAATCATTTTTAGCTTTTTCTTAGTCACAATATTATTAAATGAAATTTTATTCACTTTGTTACTCTTTGCTTAAAATATTTAAAGAGGTAAAATTAATATGTTAATTTTTGATTCTCATGCACATTACGATGATGACATGTATAAAGATGATATAGATGAACTTATAAAAGAATTTAAAAAAAATAATGTAATTGGTATCATTAATTGTGGTGTAGACCATGATTCTTGTTTATCCACTATAGATTTAATCAAACGATACGACATTTTTTATGGGTCAATAGGATTTCATCCGGAATCCTCTCATAGCTTTTGTGATGATTCATTAGATTTTTTGAATAGATTAAAATATAATAATAATAAAATAATAGCAATTGGAGAAATTGGACTCGATTACTATCATAAAGAGATATCCCCTAAAGAACATCAGATAAAAGTATTTGAATATCAAATGAAATTAGCTAAAGATTTAAATCTGCCTGTGATAGTACATGACAGAGATGCTCATAAAGACACTTTAGACAGCATTAAAAAGTTTAAAGGTCTTAAAGGAGTAATGCATGCTTTTTCTGGAAGCTCAGAGCTTGCTAAAGAATATATTAAACTAGGATATTATATTGGAATAGGAGGCGTAGCAACATTTAAAAATTCAAAAAAGATTATAGATGTTATTAGAGACATTGATATTCAAAATATTTTAGTTGAAACTGATGCTCCATATATGACACCTGAACCCTTTAGAGGAAAAAGAAATAGATCTGATTATATTTACTATGTAATTGATAAAATATCAAGCATTAAAAACATCGATGCAGAAGAATTGAGCAAAATACTGATTGATAATAGCTTTAATCTCTTCAATATAGTTCTAAATTAATTTTTTCTTATTATATATAGTTAAAATAATAATCACTTCTCATACTAAGGAGGAAATTATGAGTAAAAGAAAAAGACTTAAAAGAAACAGAATAATTATTATATTTTCATCAATTTTGTTTTTTATTTGTGCTTGCGTTGTAGGTACAGTTATCTTTAAGCAATATAAGCATATAACAGTTGAAGTTGATGGTGAAAAATACAGCATAGGTACATTTTCAAAAACTTATGAAGAAGTTTTTAAAAATCAGAACATAATTGTAAACACATATGATAAAGTCTCTGTCGATTTAAAATCTAACATTAAAGACAAATCTGATGTTATAATAGAAAGAGCATACCCAGCATCTATTAGTTGTGATGGAAAGACAATAAATGTTTATTCTACAAAAAAGACAGTAGAAGAACTTTTAAATGATCAAAACATCGCTTTAAGAGCAAACGATATTGTCACTCCATCTAAAGAAGTGGAGACAACTCCTGCTATGGAGATCAGTGTTACCAGAATCGACAAACTTATAGAAGCAAAAGAAGAGGAAATAGCTTTTTCAGTAGTAGAGAAAGAAGATAACAGTTTAACTAAAGGCGAAGAAAATGTTGTAGAAGAAGGTATAAACGGCAAAAGGCAAATAGCATATGAAGTCACATTAGAAAACGGCGTAGAAATTTCAAGAAAAGAGATTTCAAGTGAAGTGATTGCAGAACCTGTAGATAAAATAATAGCTATAGGAACTAAAGAAATCCCAAAACCCCAAATTGCAATTAAAGATCCAGAACCTCAAGTTGCAATTAAAGATCCAGAACCTCAAGTTGCAACTCAAGATCCAGAACCTCAAGTTGCAACTACTCCATCTGGTAATGTAATAATTTGCACAGCTACAGCTTATTCTCCATACGATGGCGGTTCATATTGTGATTTAACTGCATCAGGAGCACGGGCTACAAGAAACCCGGATGGATATAGTACTATAGCTGTTGATCCTAATGTTATTCCTCTAGGTACAAAGCTGTATGTAAAAGGTTATGGATATGGGATAGCTCAAGATACAGGTGGGGCAATAAAAGGAAATAAAATCGATGTTTTCTTCAATACTACAGAGGAATGCATCAATTGGGGAGTAAAAACTGTAGAAGTTACCATTTTAAATTAAATTTTTAGTTTCTTTAACTTGTGAGGATAAAAAATGATAAAAGAAATCGTAGTCGTTGAAGGTAGAGATGACGCTACTAATGTAAAAAAAGCCATAGATGCAGAAGTTATTTCTGTTGGAGGGTTTGGAATTAATAAAAAAGTAATTGATTTAATCATAGAAGCACAAAACAGATGTGGAGTGATAGTCCTTACTGATCCAGATTATGCAGGAGATAAAATAAGGAGCATCATCTCAAAAAGAGTCAAAGGAATTAAACATGCATATATTAATAGAGAAGATGCTGTGAAGGATGGAAACGTAGGAGTAGAAAATGCAAAAAGCGAAGCAATAATTAAAGCATTAAAAAATGCAAAAGCGTGTTTAGTTGATGCAACAAATGAATTTACTATAAATGATTTAATCGATGATGGTTTATCTATAAGTGAAAAAGCTCAAGAAAAACGCAGTGAACTTGGTAAAATTCTGGGGATAGGCAGCTGTAATTCGAAACAGTTTATAAATAGGCTAAACAAATTTGGTATCTCTAGAGATGAATATTCAAAAGGTCTCGATATTATAGAAAAGAACAGATCAAAATGAACACATTAAGCCTTATAAAAAAGCACAATATAAAACCCAAAAAAAGTTTAGGGCAAAATTTTTTAATGGATGAAAAAATCATAGATAAAATCATAGATTCAGTGGATATAAAAAAAGAAGATGTGATAATAGAAATCGGAGCAGGCCTTGCTACTCTAACAAAGCACCTGTGTAAAAAAGCTAAAAAAGTGATTGCTATCGAGCTTGATAAAGATTTTATTGAAATACTAAATTTGGAATTAAAGGAATATAAAAATATCGAAATAATTCAAGGAGATATTTTAAAGATAAATCTAAGGGGTTTAGCAGATGGTGAGAAAATTAAAATCGTCGGAAATTTGCCTTACTACATTACATCGGAGATCATTTACAAAATATTAAAAGAAGATATGGATCTAGTATCTTTAACAATCATGGTACAGAAGGAAGTATGCGATAAAATATTCAAGACTAAAGTACCTCTTTCTGTTATATTGCAATTTTATTTTTTAATCCATATTGTAGATACTATTTCACCAAATAGCTTTTTCCCTAATCCAAAAGTTACATCCAGCGTTTTAAACCTTGAACCTAAATCTTTAAATGATGATATAGATAAAAATGATTTCATTAATTTTGTGACTAATTCTTTTAAAATGAGAAGAAAAACCCTAATAAATAACTTAAAAATATACTTTGATGAATCAAAAATCATTAGAATTTTAAACAATTTAAATATAAATTTAAAAATTAGAGCTGAAGAGCTTGATGTTATAGATTTTTATAATTTATTTATTGCTTTACTATAATAAAGCATTTTTTATTATGCTCTTTCATATATTATTAACAACAATATATGGAGGAAGCTTAAGTGTCACAAAATAAAAACTTTAGCAGATATTTTATTATACTTCAAGAATCAGATAAGGGCTATGGTATAACACCAAACAAAGTTCCGACTGGATATGCAAAAGTTGAGTGTAGGAATAATAAATGCAAAATCACTTTTTATGTTCAAAATTTAAAGAAAGACAATATACTTTATTACATGTTCCTCATTGCTTCAAAGAAAAATACTGATAAGCTCATAAATTTAGGACATATTAAATTAGACAATACTGGAAGAGCAGAAGTGAGCTCTGAATATGATCAGGATAATATCAGTGGAACAAATATTTCTTTTGATAAAATCTCTGGTGCTGCTCTTGTAGTAATGAACAATAACCAAATTGTTGCTCCTTTAGTAGGATTTAATACAGCAGATATTCCTGATTATAAGAATTTTAAAATATTAAACATGTACATGAGTAACGACAAACCATCTCAGGAAAAGAAGGAAGAACAAGTTAAAAATGAACCAAAAGAAGCCACTAAAGTAAATAATGAATCAAAAGAAGCCATTAAAGTAAATTATGAAAAATATGAAAATGAAATTGAAAAAAATAAAGCAATCGTTGAAAATAAACTTGAAAAAGAAAATATTACGAGAATTGATGAAACACCAGAAGTTCTTGATAAAGAATTAGATGAAATACCAGAAATTACAAGTGAAGAACTGGGTAATTTTGATAATGTAACAAAAACTGATGTTGAAAACCCTGAAGAGAAGAGCAATAGTGCAGAGTTAGACGAAATCATCAACAGATTAAGTGAGATCAATAAAAAAGGGTTAACCATGAAGGAGTTAAAACCTGTAGTAGATGAGCTTAACAAAGTCAATGCAAATATGTTATCAAATGATCTTGTTCCTGTTATTGAAAATATTAGCAAGATGAAAAAAAATACTCCAAGTAGTGACCTTGATAAAGAAATTGACAGGTTAAAAGAAATTCGTGATAATATCGCAATTAATTGCCATTGTGTGGAAGATGATGCCTATGAGGAATATCAGACAAGGGATGAAATGGAACAATATGATAGATATCTCAATGAATTTGATGATGAATATATTGACAGAGATATTCAGGCACAAGCAGGAGAAGGTGATCTTGGAATAGATAACAATGATACGCTTAACTCTGCTTTAGAAAGAGAAATTGCTGATAATTACGACAGCGAATATGAACTTGAAGATGGTATTGGAGAAGAAGAATATACGCCTTATGATTATGAAGATGAAAATTTAAGGCAAATGGAAGATCAAACTCTAGAGAGGATCGATGAGGAAGATAATGATTTTCCAACAGGTAATGTAGGCAAATTTTTTAAAGATGCAATGAAAGATTTTGACAAGGTGAAGAATTTCATTCCAGAGATTAAAAATACAAAATGGTATAGAGTGAATGTCGATGATTTGGATAATATGCTAGACGATAGCGATCATAACAAATACACAATCGCATATTATCCAATGATAAGCTATTATCCTTATTTCGGGAAATTTAAGCACTATATAATCGGGCTGAAACATGACGATAATGGAAAAATGAAATACTTAATTTATGGTATTCCAGGCTCTAAAGATAAATATAGCCAGCCTCTCGATGGTAAAACAGGGTATGTAATTTGGATTCCATTTTCAAATGATAGAGACGATGATATAGGGTATTGGCTCATGTTCTATGATTTTAGAAATTCCACGGTATTGATTCCAGAAAAATAATGATGCAAATGAAAATAGCTGCCAATAAGAATGTATTTAATTTCCTGTTCTTCTCTACCCTTGTTATTATAGTTTTTTTAATCGGAAATCTATTTTATGCTAAATTGCAAACAATCGCTATTATGGAGTATAGCCCGCTTAATTCTAAAAGTTATGTGTATTATGATATTAAATATGAGCTTCCAGAAAATTTTATATGTGATATAGAAGAAACAGATAAAACTTACAAAAATTCTTTTATAGATGACCGAGATGATATGTATGGATCTATAGAAATATTTACAGGTGAAAAAAATATAGACGACCTCATCAATAAAGAATCAGGAAGCTTTCAAAGATCAAATATAAAAATTAATGGAATAAATTATATTCTCTTAGAAAATAAATTGATATCAAAAGATAATCTATTGACTAGAAATTTTATATATTATACATTGCAAAACGAGAGAATAGTCAAATTTACTTTCTCGTCAAATAACAAAAATATAAAAGAAAATATAACGATATTTTTTGAAGATATAATAAGTAAGTTCAAATTTTTATAAAGATAAAATCAAAGTAAAAAGTTGCTAAAAGCTTAAGAGCTTAGATGCAACTTATTTTTTTTTATGCTATAATTAAATAAACTTAATATTTTTTATCTGGAGGTAGAAATTTGAGACCGATATTATTTGAGATACATGGAATAAAGGTATATGGTTATGGGCTTATGATTGCACTTGGTATAATTACAGCGATTTATATAGTTGAGAGAATGATCAAGGATAAAAATAAAAAACTTAGCCTAAGTTCTGATGACATTTTCACTCTTTCTGTATATGCTGTAATAGGGGGCGTATTAGGTGGTAAACTTTTATATATAATAGTAGAAATGAAGCAATTTATTCAGGACCCAAAAGAATTTATTAATACCTTAGGATCCGGTTTTGTTGTTTATGGTTCTATATTAGGTGGAATAGCTGGAGCATACATCTTTGCAAAGAGGAAAAAAATAAAGTTATTAGCAATCACTGATTTATTGGCACCAGGTGTCGCTATTGCTCAAGGTTTTGGAAGGATTGGATGTTTTCTTGCAGGTTGCTGTTATGGGAAAGTCACTAATTCATTTCTTGGTGTAAGCTTTAATTCCCCTTTTACACCTGATCAATTGCCAAGATATCCCACTCAAGTTTTTTCAAGCATTTTTGATTTTGCGCTTGGCATTTTTTTACTAGTGTATTGGATTAAATATAGCAGTGAAAGATCAAGAGGGAAGGTTTTTTCTTTATACTTAATCATAATAAGCATTGGAAGATTTTTAGTAGAATTCATAAGAGACGATCCAAGAGGAAGCGTTGGACCATTAAGCACTTCTCAGTTTTTATGCATATTTAGCCTTGCAGCTGGAATTATTTTATATATCTACAGCAATAGAAAAAAGGAAAGTGCTAGTTAACTTTATGAAAGGGATAATAAGATCATTATTTATTTTCCTTGCAGTGCTTTCTTTATCAAGTTGCAATAGCATTTCTAAAATAGAAGAAATGATAGGTACAAAAAATTCAGAATTTGAATACTTAAAAAACACAGACAATATAAACGAAATAATAGTTGAAAACGCAAGAGATGAAAAATTTAAATTTATTATAACAGATAAATATACCATCAGCGACATCTACGATATGCTCTCAAGAGGTAAGGTTGTTTTAGAAAAGTCTGAATTTAAGCCCGATTATATATTTACAATTGAGGATGTAAACGGAAATAATTATAAATACTATTACGTTGCTGGTAATTTTACAAGCATCTATGGAAACTTTTATGATGATAATAATAAAATATTCTATATATCAGATGCTTTAGATAAAAACATCATAAATAATTTTTTAATATTGAGAAAACCGCCTCAAGAGTTTAATGAAATCTATTATGATTGTATAATCCAGGCTATTAACAAGTATTATGATGAGAATAAAGATGATATTAATAAACCTATAGCTATTGATTTATATGACGATGTAGAATATAGAAGGTTTATATTTTCCTATGATGTTAACAATTTTGTAGATAAACTACAACAAATGAATTTAAATTTTAATGTATATGATACAGAAAAACCTATTCAAACTTTAACAATGCTTTCAGTTAATACAATAGGATTTGATGAAACTACATATGAATGCAAATATACTTTTACCAAAGATCAAGCTTATGAATCTTACACATTAAGAGCTGATTATAAGGATAAAAAATGGGATACCAATATTTCAAAAGATGATGCTTCGCAATAAATTAATTTTTTGCATAAATACTTTTATAATTCACAAAATATATTAAAAATAATAAAATATATAAGAGGTGCTTAAATGAAAGTTTATGTTGATAAAGATATATGCATAGGGTGCGGACTTTGCCCAACAATTGGACCAGATGTCTTTCGAATGAATGATGATATAGGAAAAGCTGAAGCGATTTCAAATGACATATCATCCGATTTAGAAGATCAGGCAAAAGAAGGAGAAGAAAATTGCCCAGTAGGAGCTATAGCAGTGAACAATGAATTATAGCAGTGAACAATGAATAATGAATATTGAATAATGAAATAGTATTTTAGCACCTTCGGGTGCCCTTTTATTAATATAGCCACCCAAAAGGTGGATATTTAAACTTATTCTATTTAAGGCGTGTTTCAAAAAATGATCAAATTTAGTTGACACATTTTTGTTTTATTATATTCTAAAACTTAACGAGATCAATACTTTAAGTACTATCATAAACTTTGAGAGTGTCAGCTAAATTTGAATCACGCCCTATTTAAAAGAAAAAGCTTTTTTATAAAAGTAGGGTTTATTAACTTTAACATCTCCATTTTCGAAAACAATTTGAGGGTTAACTGAGCTTAAAATATTAATAGTATCTTCATCTATCAGCCTTCTAAGGGTACGAAGAATATTATCCATCTTCATATAAATGCTATTCTTCCTATGAGCATCGGTTCCAAAAAAGTGAATCATATCGTTCTTCAACAAAATTACAGCAGTCTTTAAAACCTCTTTCCCATAAACGCCGATGATGCTTCCATAATTCATCTGAAATAAAACTCCGCTTTCAATAAATGGAATCAAAGAATTAGGATCATCTTGAACAAATTTGTACCTTTCAGGATGAGCTATAATAGGCACTAAACCCTTTAGAATGCATTTAAAAATAATAGGGTTTAAATATGGCACCTTAGAGTCCATAGGTAACTCCATTAAAAAATACTTGCTATAATTTAGAGTCTGAAACCTATTTTGATCTATCCAATTAATGACTTCAGTGGAAATATAGATCTCATTTCCGCTGTAGAGATTGGTATCAATAGAATCATAAATAAGCTTTTCCCTTAAATCGTTCAAACGAACTTGATTTTCATCTCGATTAACGTAGCTTTCCTCCATAAAATGAGAAGTGCAGAAAACAGAAGAAAAACCACTCTCATAAGCTTCTTGTGCCATCTTAAGAGATTCATCCAAATCCTTTGAACCATCATCAATACCATGCAATATATGACTATGTAAATCTATCATAAAAAAACTTCACACCCTATTCATAATATCCAGTGTATCCATATGAATACTCTTGTCTTTTATTTGGGATCTTATTTAAAACAACTCCGGCAATCTTTCCACCAACATTTCCAATGGACTTCTTTAACTGCTTTAAAGAGTCGATCTTTGTAGTCTTGTACTTAGCTACAATCACAGTGGTATCCAATAAACTAGATAAAATTATGCTATCAGTTACGAGAATAGACGGAGTTCCATCAAAAATTATATAATCGTAATTAAACTTAAGAATATCTATCAAAAGCTTCATAGCATTTGAAGCTAAAAGCTCAGATGGATTAATAGGTCTAATGCCAGAAGGTATAATAGATAAATTATCTATTTCAGTCTTCATTATATATTTATCAAAATCGATCTTGTCAAAATCTTCTTCGTTCTGATCTATATCTGATAATAAATTCGATAGACCTGAACTAGCTTGCACATTAAAGATATCAGCTTGAGTGCCACGCCTCAAATCAGCATCGACTAAAATGACCTTCTTTTTGTGCTGAGCAAATGCTACAGCTAGATTAGAGGATGTCCAACTCTTACCTTCCCCTGGTAAAGCACTGGTTACTAAAATAGTCTTGACTTGCTTATTGATCATGCTGAATTCTAAATTAGTCCTCAGCTCCTTAAAAGCTTCTGAAATTCTTGACTTTGGGGATCTAAATGTTATAACTTCATTTTGCATATAAAAACCTCATTCATAAATATTATAGTGCAGTTTTTGAAAAATAACTTGGTTGTTCCTTAACAGGCTCTTCTGGCACTTTTAGCTCTTCTGGTACTTTTAGCCCTTTCCTTACTACCTTTGCTTTAGATGGCTTATACTCTGGAATAGATGTGAGAACGAGTAAGTCCAAATAATTTTCGATATCTTCGTTTGTCTTTACAGAGTTGTCAAAATAGAAAATTAAAAGAACAACTAAAATCGAGAGAATTAAACCAACTATTCCAAATAAACCTATATCTCTTAAATCATTAATATTAGAAGGCTCTTTAGCTACCTCCCCTTTATCTATAGTGTAGACATTTTGTATATTATAGATATTTAAAACCTCTACTGCAAATACATTAGGAATTTCATTTGCAATCTTTTCTGCAATCACTGGATCATAATCCTTAACTGTGACTTGTAAAATCTCTGTATTTTGCACTGAGACAACTGAAATATTTTTAGATAACTTAACCTCATCAATATTAATACCTAAATTATCAATAACATTATTAAGAACTCTTTTACTCTTAATAATCTGGCTATATGTATCAACTAACTTTTGATTGAGCAAAATATCGTTTTGAGTTATAGCATCATCTGTGTTATTAACACTTTGCGTTGATTGAGATAATTGCTTAGATAAAACCAAAGTAGTTGAGGACTCGTAAACTGGTTTTTTATAATATTTAGAATAAACAAAACCTAGAACTAAAAAAACTAAAGTTGATAAAATGATGAAAATCTTCTTATCTAAAATTACTTTCAAGAGCTGTCTTAAATCTAATTCTTCCATAATTACCCTATGATGCCTCCATATCTTTACAAATTATTTAAATTACATATAAAAATAATAACACTTATTGTAATATTTTGCAATGTTTTTTATCAAATTTAAATATACTATGAGAAAAAGTGAGAATGAATTGAGAAATTTCTCTAATTCATTCTCTAAAAAGATCTATTTCAAGGTCTCTTCCATAAGTGTTTTTTTAACGCATTTAGAAAGCATAACAATTGGCACCTGTTTTAATACAGCTTCCTTCTCTATTAAAAGATCAGAAAAAGAGAGGATCTCAGCTGTATCGATGTCCGATTTAAGATCCTTTAAGGTTAAGATCTTTGTCGAACCATCACTAAGAGCAAAATAATAATCGACACTAATTGTAGCCATAGTCTTATCCTTCCATCAACAGAGTTAAACTGCTTTTGAGTATTTCCTTAGGTGCACTCGCAAGCATATCACCAGCAGCTCGACCTACTGCGAAAAAGTCATCATCAGTAGCCTTTATTGGCATTACATCTAGAGTTTGTTTCTTTCTTTTCAGAAGACCCATTTCATCTATTAAC
Source organism: Oscillospiraceae bacterium (assembly GCA_009785875.1). GTDB lineage: Bacteria > Bacillota > Clostridia > Clostridiales > Clostridiaceae > WQUF01. Next base: position 15,369 of record WQUF01000055.1, read on the forward strand.
TCATAAGAAATAACTATCGCATTTGTTCGTATAAGAGTATTTAACATAAAAACTTCCTCCTTATTTTATAATACCTATTATCATAATATGCAGATGAAAGTTTAACGTTACAAAGATTAATAATAAAAATTTAATTTATAAGGTATCATATATAAAAATGATTCATATTATAATATATAATAATTCTTATAGGAGAACCCATGAAAAGAGTAAAATTGCAAAGAGAGAGATTGGGAATGGACTTAAAGCCTTATGTTCCAGACCCTAGAGAGATAAGCGAAGAGATCCCAGTGCCAATGACCCCCGAGCAGAGGGAATACTATAAAAAAAGAGAAATAGAATTGATTAAACGCCGTGCAAAAACTGTAAACGAAAAGCCTTGTTATCACGGTACGCTTCAGATGATAGATGTGGAGATCATCCAAGATAACTACGGTTCGTGGAATCTATTCGATCTTCCTGATGAAATGGAACAATACGATCTCATGAGAAGCATTGAGAGCGTGGGCTTAATAAATCCAATCTATTGCACTGTTGATAATGCTGGTAATTATAGCGTTATAATCGGAAGAGTTAGGGTCATCGCTTATTGCAACCTTTATGAAAAATATGGAAAAGACATAAAATATAAATATATCCCAAGCTATGTAATACCATTTGATGAAATAGACGAACTCTACCTGCGCTCCTTGATAATAGAATCGAACATCTGTTTTAGAAAAATCTCTAAATTCAACATGATACGAGCTTTGATAGAGAACTATCAGATAATGAAGGAAATGAAGCAATTTCGCAGAGAGAAAAATGTCGGAATGGAAATTGCGAAGATGTTCCATATTAGCGAAGCTACAACATTTAACTTTTTAAAGATCCAGGAATTATGCAATAAAGGTTTAGCACTTTTATATGATGAGAAAATAAGCTTGCAAGTAGCGACATACCTAACAAAAGTCCCAATGGAAATGCAGGAGAAGATCATAGATTCATACGGAGTAGAAGGGATGAAGGCAATTCATAAGATGAAGCTACTTACAAATAAACAGGATATAACCATGGAAGACTTGGAAAAACTATTGAAAAAAGTAGAAAATATCGAGCCTTATACCACGACGATAACGATAAAGATATGCCAATATATACTAGATGCATTTTTAAAACATTTGCTTTCATTTAAGGAAAAGGAAGCAACAAGGCAAGCTGAACTAGTCGGCGGTAAATTTAGCAATGTGTTTAAAATAAGGTTTAAACAAGACCATATGGAGGAATACTTAAATGCAGGACGAATCGATAAGGCTACCTTAGATAAACTTGTAACAGTGAATAATGAAAATTGAATAATGGTAATAGTGAATAGTGATGGATAAATTATTTTAATAAATTAAAATAATTATAAAAATAATTTGTTGAACTAATGAGTTTATTAAAAAAAGTTAATTGAATTTGAAAATGTATAAAA